>JACDQN010000176.1 GCA_015657575.1 Sphingopyxis sp. | reverse complement strand
ATTAATCCGCCCATGCCCTGCGCGATAAAATCATAACCGGGCCGCCGCTATAGGGGCCGTCTTGGCCAAAGCCCGTCACGGAACAATAGACCAGGGCCGGGGTTGGCCTCTCGCAGCCTCGCAGCGTCGAGCCCGTAGCGCTTGAGCGTCCCGACTTTGAAATTCTCAACGACAACGTCGCAACCGGCCGCCAAATCTCGAATAATCTGCTGTCCCTCGGCGTCGGTGAAATCGACGGCAATCGCTTCCTTTCCCCGATTTGCGCACAGATAATAGGCAGACGTTGCCTCTCCGCCGGCATAAAGCCAAGGCGGCCCCCCAACGACGCGTGTCGTCCCCTTCGAGCGGCGTTCGACCTTGATAACTGTGGCGCCCAAATCGGCCATGAGCTGCGTTGCCCAAGGTCCAGCAAGGACCCGACTGAGGTCAAGAATCCGAATTCCTTCTAACATTCGGGTCATGGTGCCCCTCCAGCGAGCGCCACCTTATGCGCTTCCTTATTGCATTTAGAAAAATGTGATGCACTATGTGCAACGCGATGACGCAGATCGGATCATGGTTCAAGCCAAATTTTGCGAGCCAGAAGAAGCGCAGGGCGGCGCACCAGATCGGCAAACTGACCAAAAGGGGCATCCATTGACGCATCGATTTCCAATATTTCAGCGAGCCTGGGGTTCTGCTGGCTTATTGCTTTGTGCAGCCTCGCTTTTTTGGGCCCTCAACCCCATTGTTGCGCGCGCAGTTCACCACCTCGTTACCCCCCTCGGCATGGCCTTTTGGCGATGGGTCGTAGCAATGGGGGTAGGCTTACTTTTCGCTTGGCCGCATCTTGTCGCGGATCGTCGCGCAATTCTGCAGAATTGGAAAATGCTGTCGTTTCTCGGAACGCTTGGGATCGGAGCGTTCGCCCTCGTGGTTTATTGGGGCCTTCAATATACAACGGCGACGAATAACCTGATGATGCAGGGCGCCATGCCTTCGATGATACTCCTGCTTTCGACAGTGATCTTTCGAGACCGAATTACGATCGGTCAGTTGGCAGGCACGCTCGTATCACTGGCCGGTTTGCTCGTCATCGTCGCGCAAGGAAGCCTAGCCAATATTCTGGCCATGACGTTCAACCGCGGAGATGCCGCCGCCCTTTTCGGCGTTTTTCTCTACTCGCTCTACTCGACCCTTTTGCGGAAGAAACCCGCCATACATCAGCTCAGCTTTCTCGTAACGCTGTTCGCGGTCGGGGCCGCAAGCATTGCCATCCCGTATCTTCTGGAGATTGCGCACGGCCATTATATGGCGGCGAGGATTGAGGTTCCGCTCGCCATCCTTTATGTCGGAATTTTCCCTTCGCTCCTTGCATATTTCTTTTTCAACCGTTCAGTGGATTTGATCGGTGTCGCTCGCGCGAGTATCTATATGAATCTGCCCCCAGTCTTTGGGGTTGCGCTTGCAATTCTCCTGCTTGGAGAACATCTCGCTCCCTTTCACATTGCGGGCGCGGCACTTGTCGGTGCAGGGGTGTTCATGGCGACACGCCGCGAGGACGAGCCGCCAGCAGCAGGCCGCGTCGAAACTGTGGCCGTCGAGGCTGCATCCTCGCCGCGCTAATTTTCACGTTCGATTTGCCGGCGGACACTGGCACACGGCAGGAGAGCGGATACGCGCGAATGGCTGGCAACAGGGCGCAATCTGCCATTGCATAGGAATGCCGCGCGGGCAGTTGCACAAGAAACGACTTTGCATCTTGAGATATGAATTGTATCTGTTGTTGCTTCCTAGAACCCTCGTATCCCTGCAAAAGGGACAAAATAAGAGAATGGAAGAAGTTTGGAACGTCAGGCAAAAAGCGTGAGAGTGACAGAGCTTGAAGACGATCACTCCGATATGTCCGCCTCTTCCAAATCGCCGCGCGATGTTGCGCAAAAGCCTCGCAAGAGTATCCAGTCGGTAGAGACTGGGGTCCGCGTGCTCGAAGCGCTGATATCTTGTCCCGGCGGCTGCGCACCCCTTCGCGATATCGCCGCGGGAGCCGAGATGTCGCGCAGCCAGGCGCACCGATATCTCCAGGCCTACATTAATACTGGGCTGGTCCAGCAGGAGCCTGCGGACGGTCGCTATTCTCTCGGTCCAACCGCCCTCAAGATCGGACTCTCGGCCTTGTCGAGGCTCGACGTTATTCGCATCACCACCGCCTATCTGCGGCAGCTTGCGGATGATCTCGAGACCACTGGTCTGCTCTCGATATGGGGTGACTATGGGCCGACGATCATCCGTTGGCTCGATGGCGGCGTTCCAATTGCGACGTCTTTGCACGTCGGATCGGTCCTTCCCATTCAGCATTCGTCTGCAGGGCTAGTTTTCATGGCTTTCCAGCCACTCCCTGCCTATAAGCGGCTGCTTGAACGTGAGCGCGCTGCGCGGACGTCCATCGATGAAATCGAGCTGCAAGCTATGCTGACGGAGATCCGGAGGCAAGGCTACGCCAAGGTGGACGGCCAAGTGGTACCGGGGCTCGCTGCCATTTCAGTCCCGGTATTCGACATGCAGGAAAAGCTGATCGCGGTGATTGGCGTACTTGGCCGGATGACCGACGAAAAATTCTTTTGCCAGAGCAATATCGACAAAGTCCAGGCCGCCGCTCTCAAAGCCAGCAACGCAATGGGCTGGCAGCCGGAGGAGATGCGTGGGGATTCCTGACCCGCTTGGTGCGATCGCCATAAACGGGAGCCTCCCGGGCGCTGGCATGCGAGGGGATTTCGGGGGCAGGACGTGAAGCCACTCGATCCCGACACCTTCTGGCGTTTCTCGGTATCAGCTTATGCGCAGCCCGGTGTAGCGGATATTTGCCTCAGCTTGCAGGACGACCATGGCTTCGATGTCAACCTCCTGCTTCTGTGCTGCTGGTTAGCGCAGCTGCGGTCGATCGTGCTTAGCGAGACGGAATTGCGTTTTCTCCTCGCAGAAATTGAGGCGACAAATTCAGAAGTCATCGGGCCACTGCGTCAGGCCCGCCGGTGGCTGAAAGCTCCCGCCAGTACCAGCGGGGCCTCGGCTGCCAAGGCGCAGCGTGTCCGGCGCCTCGTAAAGATGGCCGAACTCGAAGGGGAACGGCTGGCGCAGCACCTGCTAATCAGCGCGGCGAGTGCGCTTGGAGCTGAGAGCTGCGCGGACCGAATGAACGCCGCAAACCTCAGTCTGACGGCCTATACGCGGATCGTTAACGAGACTGACGCTGCCGATGCCTTGCAAAGCCTTGCGCGCCTCGTCGTCAAGGAGCGTTCGAAGGACCCTTTGCCGTCTTGATGTAGGTGAATACAAGATCCACATCGGCGTCTGTCAGCTCGGTTGGGCGGAATGGCGGCATTTCGATCAGCCCGTTTCGGACGACCGAGTGGACATAGTCCTTGTCGAGGTCCTTGCGGCCAATGAGGGGCGCAACGGGTCGCTCCATCTCTTCAAGCAGCATAGTGGCGGGATGACCGGGCCCGGGTCGTGACAACCCGCGCAGTTCAGGGCATATAATTCTGCACCGTCCGGTTTGTCCGCATCTGACGATTTCGAACAAGCGGTTAGCATCAGCAGAGCGACCGCCAGCAATCCCATCTTCATGCTTTCGATTCCCTTGTTTGAGGTCAGGCCGACAGAAAGAGGTTCGCGGGATCGAGCGCGCGTTTCACGCGCGCGTGCAGTTGAGTTATCGCGCCGCTTTCATAGGTCGCCCTAGCAGAGGCGGCGAGCGCCGGCTCGACGTGCGTCTGTCCAAATCCGGCACCTGCCTGCGCATCGATCAGCTCGATAGCGCAGTCTCTCGCCCGTTTACTGCCCGCGGGACTGCCATCGAAGCACAAATACTGCCGATGCTGGGCAGAGCGCCAGACGGCATTCGTTTCTCCGACAAAATCGAAACCGTGCCGGCCGGAAATATCGCGCGACAAGTCATAAAGGCGAAGCCCTTCCTTGCCATCAACCGGGCTGATGGGGCCGATGTCGAGAGAGGATCCTCCGGCCCAGGCCGAAGGGCGGCCAAGTGCATTACCGACCGAACCAAGCATCATGCCTTTTCGCCACGCCCACAGTCCTTCCATCCCGGCTGCGGGAGCGGCCAGCACCCGCGAGCCTTTGATCGATGCGAACGCGTCCTGGACCATCGACCAAGCGATGCGAACATTGTCGGGGAGCCCGTAAAGCGAGCCGTAAAGAGTCCAGTAGCCAAGCCCGATCGACTCCCCGGCTTTTCGAACCTCGCCGGCGGACATTGGGCCGGTGCCGCCGAAGTCGCGGCGTACCTTGCCCGAACGCGCTGCTTCGTGCAGCGCATTTGCCACCGCCACGCCATTGGGGACGACCATATTGGTCTTGAGCGGGCCCAGTACATCGAGAAGTTTGCCAAGATCGTCTTCGTCCGGCACCGTGACAGCAAAGGATTGCGCTGCCGGGGGCTGGGGCATGAGCCAGAGGCCGAGCTTGGTCACGACGCCAAGATCGGATTGTGTGAAGAGCCCGTCGATCCAGGGCCCGTAACCAAATTTGAAGAGCTGCCAGCAGGTACTCTTGGGCATAGCACCCATCCCTGTCCGGACACTGCGGCCGTCGGCCAGCATCAACTCAAGCCCGCATTGCATAAGATAATGATCGGCATATGGGGTATAGCCCACGCGCCGCTTCAGAAAGGCGCTCGCCACCGATTCGTCGGGCTCACCCGGGCAATCGACCCAGAGCTTGAGCCCCCGCTCGCCTATCTGTTCGGAGAGTTGCCGAAAGGTGACGCCTGGCTCGACGAGGCAGTAAGCCAAGTTCTCATTGATCTCGAGAATCTCATTCATGCGGCCAAGATCGAGCAATATGATCTTGTCGCGTGCCGCCACCTCCTGACCTGCGACCGCGCGGCACACAGGTTGAAGCGCCGCTCCGGCCTCGCTCGCCACCGCGAGGACCTTGGCAAGTTGCTCGGTGTCGCGCGGCGCGATGATACCCAGGGGCAGGGCGACTCCGGAATGGAAGGGTGCGAGCGCCGCCGGATCGCGCGTTACCCCATCGGCACCGACCAGTGCTTCTAGCGCGTCGAGCGCGGCGGCTTGGCGATTTGCGTCCATCTTGATCACCCCCTATTTCCGCATGGTCGAAGGTTGCAGGACGATCGGAAAAAGATCCGGCTCCGAAACATCGATCGCGAACTCCTCGGCGCGCACACGCGGGTCGATCGCACTCGCCGGCTCGCTGTCGCGCCAAGAGAAACAGCAGGCCGTGCAGCGATGGATTGTCCAAATCGTTTTCTCGCCATCGACGCCGCGGAAATCAGGGATCGAAGCGTCGGAGCCACATCGCGGGCAATGGGGTGCAGTCATAGCGTCTCGCCTCGTTGCATCGCCTGGATCCGTTTGCCGAGGTCATCGATAGTCTGGCCGGTGGGCGGGGTGACCAGATGTGCCTCGCCCACCGGATCGGGCGGGAGATAGCTTGTTGCGTCGATAATCAGATGGTGCCCCTTCCCCGGCGTCACGGCAGCGGGGTCGATCGGGACCATCGCCATGTTCGGCAGGACGATGATGTCCTCCGCGCGCGTCCGGGTCGACAGGGCCCACATGACCTGGTTGAGATCGAAGGGGATCGATATCGCCATCGACCATGATCAGATTTTTCAGATACATGAGGCCATGGGGCGTACCAAGCGCGCGGAGCGCCACGGATTTTGCGAAGCCCGCCATCCGGTTCTTGACCGCGATGATCGCTGTCAGTCCGTGCTGGTACAGCGCATTCACCGCGGTGACTTCGGGAAAGGTCTGGCGCAACTGTGCATAGATGGGCGCCGACGTATGAAGACCGATCAACGTGTCGTGCTCCGTCCAGCCACGACCGATGTAGATATTCTCGAATATAGGGTTCTTTCGGTGCGAGACGGCGGTCACCTTGAAGACAGGGGCGCGTCGCACGCCGCTGTAGGATCCTGGGAATTCACCGAACGGCCCTTCGAAGACGCGCTCACCAAGCTGGAGCTCGGCTTCGATGACGATCTCGCTATCCGCGAGGATGTCGATACCGTTGCCGGAATTCGTCAGCCGGATCGGCGCTCCCATCATCGCCGAGGCATAAGCATATTCGGACTCGTCGTAGCCGATTGGTGTTGCTGCGAACAACGCGACGCCGGGATGGTTGCCGAGCATGACGGCGATCTTGAGCGGCAGGCCTTCGCGTTCCGCTGCGAGGATCTGGCGTCCCATGTCATGCGACGGGATCGTCATCAGGCTGAAGCGATCGGGACCCTGGATCTGAAGCCTGTAGATGCCGACATTCTGCTTGCCGAAATTTTCCGGATCCAACGGATCGCGCGAAGCCACCGACGCCTTGGCCAAATAGAAACCCCCGTCAAACTCGTTGATGCGATACACGGGCAGCAGGTCGTAGAGATTGATATTCTCCTCGTGCCGGCACTCATGGACAGGCGCCTGCCCCTCGGAAACGCGGCTGATCTGGGCAGAGGCATCGCCCCAGCGCCCGGCTATGTCGAAGAACATATCCCGGATTGTGGTGCCTTTTGGCTGACCCAGGAGCAGCGCGATATTATCCCAAGAGCCGTGCACCCCGACAACCGTGCGTTTCCCGGGGTAGCCCGCTATATTGTCGAACAGGATCGCAGGAGCATGGTTGACATCGCGCGAGGCGGCCACGGCAATGTTGCGCAGGTCGGGCTCGGGCATGATCCGGTCCGTCCAGGTAATGGCCTGCCCATATTCTTCGAGGAGCTCCAGAAAATCGCGCAGCGATCCGACGCCTCTTGCGCGATCGGCGAGGTTGGCGCGAATGGATGACTTTCCTTGAGACATCAGTGTGCTCCCCCAACGGCCGCGTCGGTCTGGATGCTCACCCATTTCCACTCGGTCATGATTTCAAGATCGGCCTCGGTGCCCTCGCGGCCAAATCCGGAAGCCTTGGAACCGCCGAACGGCACGTGAGGCTCGTCGTGCAACGTGGGCGCGTTGACATGGACCATCCCGGACTCGATTTCGCGAGCGAACCGAAGCGCCTTGTCGATGTCGCGCGTGAAGATCGCGGCGCTCAGGCCATATTCGGTGTCGTTGGCAAGCCGGAGGGCTTCATCGAGGTCATCGAACGGATAGAGCGACGTGACCGGCCCGAAGGTTTCCTGGGCCGCTACCTCCATCCCGGGCTGGACACCGGAGAGGATGGTCGCATGGCACACATGGCCCGTCCATTCGCCCCCGGCGAGTATTTCGGCTCCCTTGCCGCGGGCGTCATCGATATGCTGCCGCACGCGCGCGCGCTGACGCCCGGAAATGATAGGACCCAGCATCGTTGCGGGATCGCGCAGATCGCCGGATGAGAGTTTCGCAGCTGCAGCAGCGAAAGCCTTGGAGAACCGGTCGAAGATCGGACGTTCGACATAGATACGCGACGCCCCCATGCACACCTGGCCCTGATACATGAAGATGCTGAAGATCGCGGCCGCCACGGCCTTTTCGATGTCGGCGTCGGCGCAGACGACGAGAGGACTCTTCCCGCCGAGTTCGAGGGTATATTTCTTGAAGCCTTCAGCTGCGATGCGCGCGATATGCCGCCCGACCCGGGACGAGCCCGTGAAGGTGATCGCGCGAACCTTGGGATGGCCAGTAAGCGCATCGCCGATTTTGGCGCCGTCCCCATATACAATGTTGAACAGGCCTTCGGGCACGCCTGCTTCCTCCCAGAGGCGCGCGAGTTGATCGGCCACGCGCGGTGCCGCTTCCGACGGAAGCAGGACGAAGGCATTGCCCGTCGCGAGCGCCATGGCCGACTGCTTGATCCCCTTGATCAGCGGGACGTTGAACGGCGTAATGCCGGCAACGACTCCGACCGGTTCGCGAAAACTCATGCTGACGCGGCCGGGCGCATCGGATGGAATAGTCTCGCCGCGAATGCGCCGGGGAACGCCTGCGGCCGCGCGCAAGAAGCTCGTGGCGAACCGGGTCTCGAAACCGGCCTTTGCGATCGGCGAGCCGATTTCATCAACGAGCGTGTCGGCAAATTGCGATGCGTCACGCTCCATGAGAGCCGAAGCCTTTATCATCCATCCCTCGCGCGCGGCTGCGGAAAGGTCGCGGTTCCGGCGATAGGCCGTGTCGGCCGCCTCAACTGCTCGATCGACGTCGGCCGGAGTCCCGGCAGCCGCCCGGGAATAGAGACTGTCGTCAATCGGGTTCAGGCTTTCGAAATAAGCGCCGTCGCCAGGGGCAACCGGTGACCCGCCGATCCAGTGGTCAAGCCCCCTCACTTCGTCCTTACGCATCATGAATCTCCTGGGAGCGTGGGTCGCGTGGCATCAGGGACGCGCCGACTTCGGCCATATGCCCTGCTTTCCGGGCGAAAGAATGCCGTTGGGATCGAGAGCGTCCTTCAGGCGGTGATGGAGATCCCAAAGCGCCCCGTCGTTGTAACGATAGGTTCCAGCAATCTGGTCCATGAAGGCGAGATGAGTACGATATTCGCCGAACCCCGCCGCCGCGGCCTCATCCACCAGGAGACTGAAGAGATCGTGGGCGCTCTTGCGCATCGTTTCATCGGCCCGATTGTACATGATCATCAAAATGTGATGCATGTCCCGCCAGCCGACCAGAAACTCCCCGATGTAGTCGAAGCCGAATTCGTGGCAGCGTTTCTTGATCAGATTATATTGAGCCAAGGCTTCCGCCCCGTCGGGCGCGGAAATCGGGGAAAAGTTGACGTGTCCCCCTCCGCCGATCCAGTTCATGATGCTGAACTCGGTCATATTGGGTTCGCCGCGCATGAGCTTAACGCGATAATCCCACGCAGGATCATTCTCGCGCGCGAAGTGGAACTTGGCGCCCGGAATGTTGCTGAATGCCTCCTCGATCAATTTCCAATTATTCTCGATCATGGGCGGTGGTCCGTAGAGGGCGCCGTAATAATTCCACATCCCGAGATTGAGGTCCGCGGCGATCTTCGTCCGGATCGACGGCGGGAGCGGCCCCTTGCCGTCATAATAATGTCGCCGCGTGGTCTTCGCCGAGGCCTCCCACAATAGGTCGACCGCGACCGCTGCGTTAGGGATCACCTGATTCACCTTGAGCGGGCGCGTGATCTCGAAAATCTGCTCGAGATCCTCTTCGCGTGGAAAGGTGATCATGAACGGCTTGTAACCGGGCGGCTCCGGCATCAGCCAGATGCCGAGTTTGGTGACGACGCCGAAATTCGACTGGGTGAACATGCCATCGAACTGCGGTCCGAGCCCATGTTTGCTGATCTGCCAATGCTTGCTGTTAGAGATGCCTCCCTGGCCCGTGCGAACGACCTGGCCATCGGCAAGCACAACTTCCATCCCGCATTGCATAATGAAGTGATCGCCATAGGGCGTGTAGCCGGCGCCATGCTCGAGCGCGTTCCCCATGACGCCGCCCCAGGCGGGCGCTGCCGGATCGATCCACAATTTGCTGCCGATCCGCTGCAGGTGGCGATAAAGCTGCATGTAGGAAACGCCCGGCTCGACCAGCGCATATCCATATTTTTCGTTGACTTCGATGATCCGGTTCATCCGTTTCAGATCGAGGACAAGATATCCGGATTTGCGGGGTGCCGGCCCGCCATATGCGAAGTTCCGTCCAGTCCCGATGGTCCAGATCGGCAATCGGAAGCTGTTGGCGATGGCAAGGATCCGCTGCACCTGTTCGACGCTTTCCGGAGCGACGGCGGCAGAAGGAAGCAGAGTGCCATCGGCAAGCGGCGAATACGCGTCGCGGTAAGTCGACAGCGGAAGCTCGTCGACGAAAACCCAGGTTTTGCCGACGACGCCTGCGAGTTCATCGAGGGCCCGTGAAAAGTCGGCCGCCGCAATTCCCTCGGGCAGCGGCGGCCTCACCGCGTTTCTCCGGCAAGCCGAAAGGCCCAGGTCACAAGTAGGCCGGGGCTATTCGAGGCGAGTGCACATTCCCCCGAAATGCACGCGGCCCGGCGCGGTGATGATTTGTGGCCGTCCAGCTCATCGCGAACTTTCTGCGCAACGACGGCGGGCCAAGTATATTGCGGGAGCGCGCCCAAGCCGGGGGCGGCGCCGATGCGGTGTGTCCAGCGGCCCGCCTCATAGGAATGTTCCCATCGAAGCAAAGGCTCCGCTCCACTCTCGATGAGCAACTGGGCCGCAATCATTGCAGCGGGGTCGGAGGTCAGGCCTGCAATCACCTGCGCGCCGCGGGCCAGTCGCCAAGCAACTCATCCAGCCCGCTTCCGACATCCAGCGCGAGAGACTTTTTCGAAGACGATATGAGGGACGCGGCAAAACGCTCGCTTTCCTCAACCCTTGGCTGGCTGACGACGAGAACGGCCTCTTCGTCCGCCGCACTTCCTGACCGGAAGCGGGAGGCTCCAACCAGACCCGCGCAAAAAACCCCGGCGCCCAATAGCTCCCGGCGCATCAGCACTGCCGCCATCAAATTGTCCTTTCCGATTTATCCGCCTGCGCCAGAGGCATCACTTCTGCGCCCTTCAGTCCGGTCCATCGGCGATCGGCGGCCCGATGGATGCCGAACTGGTCGAGGACCCGGATGCAGCTATGGTCGACGATTTCGTCGATCGACGATGGCCGAGCGTAGAACGCCGGGACGGGTGGGAAAATTATCGCCCCCATTTCGGTACAGGCTGCCATGTTTCGAAGATGGGCAAGGTTCAGGGGCGTCTCTCGCACCATGAGCGTTAATGGACGACGCTCCTTGAGCATGACGTCGGCAGCTCGGGTGATCAGATTGTCGGAGAGCCCATTGGCGATCGCCGCAAGGGTGCGCATGGAGCAGGGCGCGACAATCATGCCGTCACAGAGAAACGATCCGCTCGCGATACTGGCGCCGACATTCCGTATGTTATGAACCACGTCAGCCGACGCTTCAAATTTTTTCAGCGTTAGCGGCAGTTCCTCGCGGATGTTGAGCACGGCTGCCTGGGAGACCACGAGGTGCGTTTCGCAGCTCGGATCTTCACGCAGCATTTCCAGCAGACGCAGACCGTAGATTGATCCTGTCGCGCCGGTGATCGCGATCACGATCTTTTGCAACGTCATCGCCCCCGCCGGCGGAGGCCGCCTGTATCCGGTCGATTCGGCACTAGCATAGCCCGCTCCCGATTTCCTATTTGGACACAGCATACAATCCGTTGCTTATTGTGCAAGGCCAAAACCGGCGCGCGGATCGCGGTCACTGGCGGAATCGATCGAGCAGCCCGCGTGCCGCATCGGCGAGGGCGAACGCATCTATTCCGACAGCGACGAAGCTTGCGCCGCCGGCGAGATGTGCATCGAGAAGCGCGAGATCGCGCGACAGAATTCCCGCTGGCTTTCCCGCGGCAAGGATGCGGGACAACGCGCCCATCGTGAGCTCGCGCACCCGCTCCCGGTTGGCGCTTCCCAAGAGCCCGGCCGACGCTGCCAGATCGGCTGGACCGATGAACAGCGCGTCGATCCCGTCGACGCCGGCGATTGCTTCGATATTCTCGACACCCTGAATCGTCTCGATTTGCGCAATCAGACAAAGCCGCTCGTTGGCATCGGCAACATGGGTCGCAATGCCGCCCCAGCGCGATGCCCTTGCACCGCCGATGCCTCGGCTGCCCGATGGGGGGTAGCGGCATGCTTCGACCAACCGGAAGGCCTGCTCAGCCGTTTCGACCATCGGAACCATGAGGGTCGTCGCTCCCAAGTCGAGGATTTGACGGATCGCGACGGGGTCTGATGAAGGCACGCGCACGACGGCAGCGCAGGGCGGGCAGGACGCTATTGCCCGCAATTGCTCGATTATCCCGGGCAGAGTTTGCGGTCCGTGCTCGGCATCGACAAGGAGCCAGTCGAACCCCAGTCCGGCGCAGATTTCGGCGATGTCGGCGTTCGCCAGCGCCAGCCAGAATCCCATCTGCGTCCGCCCTTCGGCGAGCGCGACTTTGAAATGGTTGGGAGGATTTGCTGACGACATGTCAGACAAACCGCATCGCGATCGAGCCGAGCCTGCCATAATCCGCAGATATCACGTCGCCGCGCGACACAGGGACCGGGCGGGTAAAAGAACCGCCCAGCAGGATTTCGCCCGCCTGCAACTCTTCTCCCCACTGCGACAAGCGATTTGCCAACCACGCGACCCCTCGCGCTGGATGGTTTAGCACGCCAGCCGCAATTCCTGTTTCCTCGATGACGGCATTGCGAGATAATATGGCGCCGGCCCATCGCAGGTCGATGGCGTCCGGCCGGATGGGCCGGCCGCCGAGGACGATCCCGGCATTCGCCGCGTTGTCGGCAATCGTATCCTGGATTTTCCGGGCGCTGCCGGTCTCCGCGTCGATCGGCTGAACGCGGCTGTCGATGATCTCCACGGCGGGCACTACATATTCAGTGGCAGCGAGAACAGCCCGTGTCGTCACATCGGGACCACCCAGCGGCCGGGAGAGAATGAAGGCCAATTCGACTTCGACCTTCGGATTGATGAAGCGATCGATGGGAATTTCGCTCCCCTCCTCGAACGCCATGTCATCGAGCAACGTGCCATAGTCGGGCTCGGTGATACCAGCAGACGCCTGCATCGCACGCGATGTCAGACCAATCTTGCGGCCAATGGACCGACGTCCCGCCGCCTTCTTGAGCTCAACCCACGCGCGGGCGATGCGATATCCATCTTCTATCGTCATCTGAGGGAAGCGAAGCGACAGCTGCCGGACGGGTGTTTGGCTCGCCTCGGCGACATCCAGTTCACGCGCGAGCGATGCAACAGTCTCGTCGTCCATCTCGGCTACTCCCCGTCCCACAATTGCTTATCTGGCAAATGCATTGCACAATGAGATATGAGAGTCCAGTCGGCAGGTCGCTAGAGTTTACAATGGACAACACGATAGCCATTGTGCAATGTCCAGGTCGGATGGAATGCCATCGATAAGACGGAAGGGAGAGATTTCATGGGTTCGGATGTCATCCGGGAAGAGAAAATCGAAGGACGCGGGCTTACGTCGCACACGATGATCGCCGGCGATCCCAAGAAGCCTGCCATATTACTTCTGCATGGCGCCGGGCCGGGTGCGCACGCCGCATCAAACTGGCGCCACCTAATGCCCGATCTCGCCGAAAATTTCTTCGTGATCGCACCCGATCTGATCGGATTTGGCCAGTCCACCATACCGGATCCGTTCCCGGACAATGTCATGGCGTGGATCGGTGTCCGCGTCGAACAATGCCTCGGACTGATGGACGCGCTTGAGATCGACAGCGCCCATATCGTCGGAAATTCGATGGGCGGCGCGCTGACACTGCAGCTTCTGAGCGAAACGCCCGAACGATTCGATAAGGTCATTCTCATGGGGTCGATAGGTGCCCCGGCGCCGCGGACGCCGGAGTTGGTTCGGCTGCTCTCCTTTTATTCCGATCCGCGCCCAGCGCGATATCGCCAGCTGATGCACAGCTTCGCCTATGACGCTGACAAGTTCGAAGGAATGGAAGAGATCGTATCGTCGCGCTATCAAATTGCGACCGATCCCGCTGTCATGTCCATCGCGTCGAAGATGATCGATTCGATGAAGGTCGGGATCGAAACGCTTGCAATGCCGCCGTCGATCTTGGGCAAGCTTCCGCACGACGTGCTGATTTTTCACGGCAGGCAGGACCGGATCGTCCCTCTCGATACGAGCCTCTATCTGCTTGAGCATCTCCAGCATGCCGAACTCTATGTTCTCGATAGGTCGGGACACTGGAGCCAGCTTGAGCGATGGGACATCATGCGCCCGATGCTCGAACGCCATTTTGGCGCACGCGACTGGACGACGGCCTGAGGGCCGTTGTCACCCCGATGACGTACATATCCAAGGGCGCTGGCTCTCACCATCGCTCCCAGGTGTGACTAGATCGGATAGACCAGATAGCGGGGTAGTACCGTCGTATCGAGGAGGGTGCGACGGGAAAGAAGCTTAAGATCTCCATCCGCGCCTTCTCGAACGAGATCCTCATATTGCCCCGTCGCGAGGACTTCGGACACGCCGCTGTCTTCGGGCGTCATGAACACGCTGAAGTTGGACCGCGCTTTCCAGGTGTTATCATCAATTCGGTCCGCCGCGACGCGCTGAACGAAATGCCGAGTTCGATAGTCCTGAAATGTCCCGGCCCATATCTTCGTGATATAGGTCACTCGGTCGAGCAGGCGCGCGTGGCAGTCGTCGTACATGAAGCCCAGCGCGAGCCCCTGTTCCTCATTTTCACGCGACAGACAGATATAGGATGCGTCGTCCTCTTCCACATAGTTGGATAGCCAGCGCTGCATATCCTTGCTGTCGAGTGCGTCCGCGTCCGCGACGAGCAAGTCGTCGAGCGCGCGATTAAAGTTTTCGGGCGCCAAGGTCATGCTGCGCGCCTTTCGAAACCCATTATTTCCCGATAATATTCCCATCTCGGAAGATTTCCGCTCTCGTCGTTCTGAAGGAACTCGTCCTCGATCTTCTCTTTGTCACGGACACCTTTTTGAAAGATGGCCGCGCCGGGCGTGTGGTTCCCGATATGAATCCGGTGAAAAATCGACGCGTCTTCCATGCTGATCAGGCCGCTCGGACCCAAGAGGTTCGAACTTTGGCGCAAGCGGTGCCGCACCATCTCCTCATCGTCATCGGCATGCGCGAAATAAGCGTAATGCACTTCGACCCGCTCATGATCGATGGGCGTCGCGAACCGCAGGTTGATAACGTCCAAATGCTTCGTTGCAACGAAGGTCGGAAAGAGGCTGACGATCCGGGATCCGACGGAGGGGTCCTGCCCCTTGAACTCGATGATCGACGGATCTTCGAGCATCGTATCGCCACGGGCAACCGACAGCTCGGATTCAAAGCCTATATGGCCCCGTTTCGTGCTGGTGAACTGGCGCCCCTTACCGCCCTGCCAGTTTAGGAGATTGAAGGCCTGGTGCAGGAGCGGTGCATGATAGCCGTCATTGTCGGTATAGGACTTCCAGTTCGTGTTGTACCGGACCTTCTGGTAGCCGAGCAGCTTGAGGCGGCCGTCCCCCCCCACGAGCTCGCGGAGCGTTTCCACGATCGATCCGAGGCATTCGAGAAGGGGTTCGGTTCGAGCGGACATGGTGACGAACACGACGCCGTAGACGCTCTCCATCCGGGGTTGGGCCAAGGGATAGTCGGAGCGGTTGAAGCCAGGCACGACGTCGCGCTGTTCGGACACCCGACCAGGTCCCCCCGCGTGCTGAACAGCCAGCGATGATATGGGCATTCGAATTCCTGCTTGTTACCCATCGGAGCGGTTTCGAGCTGGTTCCCGCGGTGCGAGCAGGCGTTGAAGAAGGCGCGAACGATACCATCATCGCCGCGCGCGATCAGCAGGGGAATACCGGCGAGACGAAACGTCTTGAAATCCCCCCGTTCCGGGATCTCGCTCTCATGGCAAACCGGATGCCACTCCTCGCCATGAAAAATGCGCTGCAGTTCGGTGTCGTAAACGTCCTTGCGTACAAAAACTTCCTTCGGAATCTCATTGAAATTGTGAGGCCAGTCCAAATCTAGCTTCGTCATGGGATTGCCTCCAATGATAATGGCGTGGATTGCTCGCGTTCCAGCTCGCGTCCCAGATCGGCCCACATCGTGCCGGATTTGCGCGCCCCGGCCAGAAACGGCTCGGGTACGAGATGATAGGGCGGCCGAACTGGTCCCGCTTTCATCCACCCTGCAGCGTCCATTCGGGCCTTCTCGAGGCCGATGTTATACGTTGAAAATTCCTTGAAGCTCCCATTCGGGAACAGGGGCGCGGCGGTGGGGCCCAGACGCGCCTGCAGCGCCCGCGCGGCCGCCCAGTCGCCGCTTGCCCTCGCCTTCGCGACAATATCGCGCAAACTCGTCGTCACGAGCGGATGGCAAACGGCGCCACTGGACCAGAAGGCATCGATCTCGTCGACCATCCGCGCCGCCGCATAATAATCGAAATCGATGGGGAGTAGCTTGATATTGCCCTTCACGGCCGCGAGATCGGCCAGCAGCGTACCGACCCCGATATATTTCGCGGTCACGACCTGGGGAATTTCCGCGACCTGCGCCCAGAATGCCCGCGGAAAATCGAACTTGAACGCTTCGGGGTTGGCGTAAATGGCGATATTCATTTCGGGGACGGCCTCGGCGACGTCGCGATAGAATTGCACGGAAACGTCGAGCGCGGGCGCGCACCACATCGGAATGCCAAGCATGGTCCCGTCGGCGCCAAGCGCAAGCGCTTCCCGGGTCAGGGCGATCGTATCGCGCGTGTTAAGGCAGGTCGTGCCCACGAACACGGGAACGCGGCCGCCGGCCGCATCGACAATCGCTCGCATATAATCGAGCTTTTCGCCGTGGGTGAGCGTTGCCGCCTCTCCCAAAGTTCCCATGCTGAGAATGCCGTCAATTCCAGCGTCGATCAGCCCGTTCACCACCGCGCGGCTTCATCCAGTCGACCGTGTTCTCTGAGCGCCAGTCCGAGGCGTTTTCGGTAGCGGGCGTCGGCACGATGGCCCAGGCGCCTTTGATATCATCGGGTCGGAGCAGCCGGCTGCGCATCATCCCTCTCCTTTTGGACCTGCAGAATCACGGCCCTTTCGTTGTTCATAGTGTAATGCATTACTCCTTGTGTTTGCAAGCTGCGACATGTAATTCCTGAATCAACCATTGCGTAACAATTCTATCCAGTTGATATTTATCAATTTTAGTTGCGCAATAATGGAGAGCTCACGATGATTTCCTCCGGGCGATATGCCGATAAAATTGCCGTGGTTACGGGCGGAGCCCAAGGCATCGGATTGGCGGTTGCGACCCGAATGGCCCGGGAAGGCGCGACAGTGACCATCGCTGACCGCGCCGAGGACGCCACGATGGCGGCCGTTGCGGGCCTTCGTTCCGACGGGCTCGACGCTTATGGTGAAATTCACGACCTTGAGAAAAGAGACGGCGCCTGTTCGCTTTACGGGAATGTGATCGAGCGGCATGGGCGCGTCGATGTCGCGGTCCATAATGTCGGCGGCACGATCTGGGCCAAGCCCTTCTGGGACTATTGCGCGGAGGAGATAGAGGCTGAGATCAACCGTTCGCTCTGGCCTACGATCTGGTGCTGTCATGCCGTGCTCCCGCATCTTTTGGCGGCGGGCCAGGGTGCGATCGTCAACGTCGGCTCGGTCGCGACGCGTGGGATCAACCGCTTGCCCTATGCCGCAGCGAAGGGCGGCGTTGCTGCGCTGACCGTGGCGCTTGCCCAGGATCTCGAAGACAGGCCCATTCGGGTCAATTGCGTGGCGCCAGGCGGCGTGAACGTCACGAGAGTCACACCCAGAAATCCGGCCGAGCCCACCGAGGCAGACAAGGCAGGGTTCGAGGCTGTCGTAAGGCAGACGCTGCGCGATACCCCGATGGCGCGCTTTGGCGAGGTCGACGAGATAGCTGCCGCCATCTGTTTTCTCGGCGCCCCCGAGGCCTCCTACATCACCGGACAGACGCTCTATGTTGCCGGAGGCGGGATAGGCTGAAGTTCGGGGACCTAGGAAGCAGACTTCTTCAATATTTCGCGCAGCGGGACATCGACATCGGCCAACTCCGCCGGTCCGACGCGCGCGCGGCGTTCGACAAGGCGCTTGGCGACTCCCATATCTGCCGACCGGTTCGCGGTCAGCGCGCCCATGACGAGATCTCCTGCGAGGAAGAATGCGCAAAAGGCATCATCCTCCACCCTCCCGCGCATGATGAGCTGCTGCTGCGCGTCGATGCGCCCGGTCACTTGTATGTTCAGATCATATTGGTCGCTCCAGAACCAGCACGGGCGGCAATATTCGACGGGTTGACCGAGCATGGCGGCCGCTGCAGCTGCGCCCTGCTCGGCTGCATTCTGATAGGTCTCCATTCGCACGCGGCCGCCGAAGAAGTCGGGTTGCTCGGCGACGTCGCCCGCGGCGAAGATGACGGGATTGCTGGTACGGCATTGCGCGTCGACTACGATCCCATTGCCGACGATCAGGCCGGCATCCGCTGCCAGTTCGACGGCCGGGACGATCCCGATACCCACAACAACTGCGTCGCAGGCAAGTTCTTCGCCATCATCGAGCTCGACGGCGCAGACTTTCGCGCCGCTCAGGCGAAGACCTTTGACCGATCGGCCGTAGAGCGCACGAACGCCCTGCATCCGGTGATGCTCGCCGAGCCAAGCTCCAAAATGGTCCCCGAGTGCCCGGATCATCGGCGAAGCGAACGGCTCAACAGCGGTAACATTGCAGCCCATTCGCCGCGCGCTGGCAGCAACCTCGGCGCCGATGACGCCCATTCCGATGATCACGATCTGCGCGCCGGGCCGCAGATCGGCGGCAAGGCCGGCGGCGTCGCCAAGGGTGCGAAGATGGTGCACATTGGCAGCCTCGGCCCCTGGCAAAGGCAGGCGGCGAGCGGCGCCGCCCGTTGCCAGGAGAATGCGGTCCGCCTGAACCGCTTCGCCGGACGCGAGCCTCAGCGCGCCGGCGCGCAGGTCGATCGCCGTTGTTCGCACGCCCAGGCGGAGCTCGACCTTGTTCGAGGCGTACCAATGCTCGTCATGAAGATAGAAGCTTCCAGAAGGCGTTCCGCCTTCCCACAGAAACTCCTTCGAAAGCGGCGGCCGTTCGTAAGGGCGCCACGGCTCCTCGCCGATGAGATGAATATGGCCGTCATAACCTGCGCTGCGCAGTGATTCCGCCGCCCTTGCGCCGGCCATGTTTGCGCCGACGACCGCAATGCTATTGATCACTATTGGTCACCCTATTGATCGAACATTCCAAGCTTGCCCTCGTCGAGGTTCACGATCACCGACTTCGTCTGGGTATAGTGGTTGAGCACCTCGTGACTAAACTCCCGGCCAAACCCGCTCTGCTTGTATCCGCCGAGCGGCATGTTTGGTTTGAGGTTATAATATCGGTTGATCCATACCGTCCCGGTTTCAAGCTTCCTTGCAATGCGATGCGCGCGCGCGAGGTCGCGGGTCCACACGCCGCCGGCGAGGCCGAAGCTCGTGTCATTGGCACGCGCCATCATCTCGTCCTCGTCGCGCCAGCTTTGCACTGTGGTAACAGGACCGAAGATCTCTTCTTGCGCAATTCGCATGTCGTTTGCGACCTTGGTGAAGATTGTCGGCTGGACGAAATGCCCTTTCGCGAGCCCGGCATCCGCCGAACGCGCGCCGCCGGCAAAGACCGTCGCCCCTTCCTCGATCGCGAGCGCGAGGTAGGATTCGATCTTCTCCATTTGCATAGTCGAAGCCTGCGCTCCGAGCTGCGTGGCAGGGTCCAGCGGATCGCCCTGCCTGATGTTGCCGAGCGCATCACGAAATTTCTCGAGAAACTCTTCCTCTATTGCCTCGTGAAGGAAGAGGCGCGACCCGGCGAGGCACACCTCGCCCTTGTTAAGGACGGTCGACATCGTTGCGCTCTCGACAGCCGCGTCGATATCGGCATCGGCACAAATGATGTGCGCCGATTTTCCGCCGAGTTCGAGCGTCTGCGGAATGATATTCGCCGAGGCATATTGGATCACGCGGCGCGCGGTCGCGACCGATCCCGTGAAAGCGACTTTGCGCACGTCGGGATGGGTTACGAGCGCCTCTCCGACGTCGGCCCCATAACCCGTGACGACATTCACCACACCCGGCGGCAGAATATCGGCCATCTCCACGAAAAATTCGAGCACCGAGAGGCATACCGTTTCGGCCGGCTTCAATACCACCGTATTGCCCGCCGCCAGAGCCGGCGCGATTTTGCACGCCATCATGAGCAGGGGAACATTCCACGGTATGATCTGGGCGCAGACGCCCAGCGGCTCGCGGTGCACGATGCCGATCGCATCGGGAAAGTCCAGCGTCTGGCCATGCAGGCCGTAGGCGGCACCCGCGAAGAGTTCGAACTGGCCGATCGCGTTGGGCAGGTCGAAATACAGCGACTCGCGGATGGGCTTACCGTTGTTCAGCGTTTCGAGGACGGCATATTCTTCAAGGCGCGCTTGAGGCGGCGCGCAATTTCGTAAAGAAGGTCCTGCCGCTCCGCCGCGCTGCTCTGGGACCATGCGGGAAAGGCCGCTTTTGCCGCCGCCACGGCCCGACCAACATCGGCGGCGTTCCCAGCTTGAATTCGGGCGAGCGTCTCACCCGTAGCAGGGTTGAGCAGCGCGATTGTCTTGCCGCTGGCGCCCCCGACCCATTCTCCGCCAATCAGATGGCCATATTCGTCGCGAATGCCATAGTTGCTTTCAATCGCCTTCAGATTTGTCGACATGTCGCTTCTCCACCTTATTCCACAACTTCGATCGTCAGACGACCGAGAGGATAGAGCCGGCAAGCAAGGGCATAACCCGCCTGGAGCTCCGCGTCCGATACATGCGCCTTGCTCATCTTGCCGAGCCGATGCGCGCCTTCGATAACCCGTACCCGGCAGATTCCGCAGCCGCCGCCCCGGCATCCGACGCCGATGTCGCTCGCTCCGCTGCGCTCCATGGCAACGAGCACGCGCTCCCCGTCCGGGCATGGAAAGGCGCTGCCTCCCACGATTTCCACGAGATGCGGGCGCATAGCGACTATCCCCCGGACTCGCGCGCGCGCCGCGCGGCGAACGACTGGCCGCCAACTGCGAAATGTGCTGCGGGAACCTCACGCAGGATGACGCGAACCGACTCGATCGGCGCCCCGACGGCGGATACGGCGGCGTCGGTCAGCGCCGCGACGAGAGCTTCCTTCGCCTCCGGCGTTCGTCCCTCGAGCAAGGTGACCTCGATAATCGGCATCAGGCATCAACCCTGATCGAAACTGATCCGAGATTCTGGACAGTCGTGCGGATCGACTGACCCTTGGCAAGGGTCGGAGCAGCTGTGATCCCGCCCGCCAGGACGATATCCCCGGCCTCGATGCGCTCGCCGCCCTCCGACACCATGCGCGCGGCCGCAACGAGCGATCGTAGCGGATGCCCCAATATGGCGGCGCTGGACCCCACTTCGACGACTTCGCCGTCGATTTCGAGAATGACCCCGAGATTCGAGATATCCTGGTGCGGGTCGTTCCAGCTTCCGACGACAAAGCCCGAGGAAGAACTGTTGTCAGCGATGACATCGGCGAGCGCGAACTTGAAATTCTCGTATCGGCTGTCGATCACCTCCATCGCAGGCGCCACCGCGGCAACCGCGGCGAGCGCCTGGGCCATCGTAACCCTACCGGCGAGGGGAGCCGACATCAGGAAGGCGATTTCCGGCTCGATGCGTGGGTGGACGAAGTTAGCGAGCGCAAGGCTGCCCCCTTCCTCGATCAGCATCTTGTCGGTGAGTCGGCCCCAAGCCATCTGGTCGACGCCCACTTGTTGCATCTTGGCCCGGCTCGTGAGACCCATTTTGACGCCGACACGCCGCTCGCCGCGCTGGAGGCGACGATCGATGGACAGTCGCTGGATTTCATAAGCGTCCTCAACCGTCAGCTCGGGTCGGGCATGGGTCAACTGCGGCGTAGCCACGCGTTCGTGCGCGGCCCGGTCCAGGATTTCGGCCAGACTTGCCAAATCGCTCATTGCGACACCGCCAGTTCCTGGTCCCGAACGAGGTCGAGGGCGACATCGACGATCATATCTTCCTGGCCGCCGACCATCCGCCGCCTGCCGAGCTCGACCAGGATCTGGCGGGTATCGAGACCATATTGTTCGGCCGCCTTTTCGGCATGGCGCAGGAAACTGGAATAAACGCCTGCATAGCCCAAGCTGAGAGTCTCGCGATCGACGCGCACCGGGCGGTCCTGCAGTGGCCGCACAATATCTTCCGCGGCGTCCATCAAGCCCATCACGTCGCACCCGTGCTTCCAGCCCTTGCGATCGGCGGCGGCGATGAAAACCTCGAGGGGGGCAGTTGCCCGCCCCGGCACCCATGCCGGCGAGACTGGCGTCGATGCGCACCGCGCCGGCCTGCGCCGCGACGATCGAGT
>JACDQN010000175.1 GCA_015657575.1 Sphingopyxis sp. | reverse complement strand
TCGCGCAGCGCGTCGAGCAGCGACACGCGCGTGTCGAGCTCCAACTCGTGCGCGGTGCCGTTCACCTTGAATGCCACCTTGCCGGTGGGAGGGGAGGGCGGTCTGGTCTGGGCCGCCGCCGGCTCGGCCGGAACGAGAGTCGCCGCCGCAACCGTCGCCGCGCCGCCGGCCATGACGCCGCGCCGCGATATTTCGAAATCGCCTGGATTATGCATGCCCGTTCCGATCCTTATCTTATGGCCGCGTCCGGACGCGTAGCATCCTGGCGCGAAACCGATGAATCGACACGGCAACGTGTTCAGGGCCGTGTCGGCCCGCCATTTTGGATTCGTGAGGGAACGATAACATAGATCGGGCAATCGGCAAGCGGTGCCCGTTGAAAAGCCACGCCCCGCTTCAACGGCGCGCGCGGCCGCCTGTCGGCGGACGATCTAGAAGTCGACGTCCTCATAATATTTGGGCGGCGTCACGATTTCCATCCGTTCCGCCAGCAGCGGGCGAAAGCTGGGACGCGACTTCAGGCCCGAATACCAACCCTTCGTCTGTTCGTGCCCCGTCCAGTCGATGCCGCCGAGATAGTCGGCGACCGAGATATGCGCCGCGGCCGTCAGATCGGCGAGGCTCATCGTCGCGCCGGCGAGCCAGGTGCGGTGGTCGATCAGGTAATCGACATAGTCGAGATGGTTGTTTGCCGCCTTCATCGCCTCGCGCAGCGCGCCGCCGTCGGGCGGCTGGCGATGGACGATGCGTTTCTGCATCCGTTCGAAGAGGAGCGGGCCGGTGACTTCATAATAGAAATCATGGTCGAACCACGACGTCAGCCGGCGGATTTCGGCGCGGTTCGCCGCCGTGCCGTTGATCATCGCCTTGCCTTCGACGGTTTCCTCGAAATATTCGGCGATTGCCATGCTGTCGATAAGCACCTGGCCGCGCGTCTGATCGACCATCACCGGCGTGCGGCCGGCGGGATTGAGGTCGATGAACTCGTCGCGGCGCTCCCACGGGGATTCGCGCACCAATTCATATCCGACGCCTTTTTCGCCCAGAAGCAGGCGAACCTTGCGCGAAAAGGGACAGAGCGGGAATTGATAGAGTTGCCACATGCTTATCGCATAGCGGCAGCAAGGCGCCGCGCGCAACGGCTATGGCGCGCAGGCGAACGGCGATTGTGGATTAAGACGCGTCAGCGCCGCGCCGCCGCGCGCTCACGCTCCCACTGTGCGGCGAGGTCGCGCGCCATATCCTTGAGCACGGGGGCATAGGCCGCCATCGCCGATGCGGCATGGCCCGCCATGCGCGCGGTCGCGCGGACGTCGTCGCCCATGCGCTCGGCATATTCGGGATCGCGGCCGGCAACCTCGCCAAGCGTCGCGTCGGGCGGGATAGTGGCGGCGTCGGATTCGGGATCGACGCGCGCAACGGCGTCGGCGAGCGGGCCGACCTTCAGCTGCATCAGCGCGCCGACCATCGCCGCGACGGCGTCAGCCATGCGGTCCTGGGCGACAGGGTCGTTGAGCGTCGCGACGGTATCGCGCATTTCGCCATCGGCGGCAGCCGCAGGCATCGGCGCGGCGAGCGCGAGCAGGGGGAGGGCAGCGATGGTCCAGCGCATGGCGTCATCCTTCCGAAACGGGAAAATCGATGCGGCGCTTTAAACGGGCGACGCTTTCGCCGCGCTGAACGCCGCGCGGCGATGCGACGAACCGCACCGCCGCCGCGACGGGTCACTCGGCCGCAACGACCTCGACCTCTTCCTCGTTCAGCGAGTGGGTCAGGCGGCTGAGCATTTCCTTCGGGCACACTTGCCAGAAACGCTCGCGCCAGCGATCCCAGTCGGCGAGGATTTCGGCCGACCATTTGCTGCCGGTCGCGCGCGCATGTTCTTCGACCAGCTCCTTCAGCACCGCCTCCCAATGGCTGCTCGAAAGCCGCTGCCAGACGATCGTTTCGCCGTTGGCGCGGCGTTCGAAGCTGTCGTCGCTGTCGAGGACGAACGCCATGCCGCCGGTCATCCCGGCGCCGAAGTTCGAGCCGACGGGGCCGAGGATCACCGCGGTGCCGCCGGTCATATATTCGCAGCCGTTGGCGCCGCAGCCTTCGACGACGACCTTCGCGCCCGAGTTGCGGACCGCGAAGCGCTCGCCGGCCTGACCCGCCGCGAGCAGGGTGCCCGCGGTTGCGCCATAGAGGACGGTGTTGCCGACGATGCTGTTATGCTGGCTGACCAGCGGGCTCGATACGGTGGGGCGCACGATGATGCGGCCGCCCGAGAGACCTTTGCCGACATAGTCGTTGGCGTCGCCGAACACTTCGAGGGTGACCCCCTGGCAGAGGAAGGCACCGAGCGACTGGCCGGCGGTGCCGCGCAGGCGCACCTGCACATGATCGTCGGCAAGCCCCTTCATCCCGAAACGCGCGGTGACCTCGGCCGACAGGCGCGTACCGACGGCGCGGTGGGTGTTGCGGACATTATAGGTCAGCTGCATGCGCTCGCCGCGCTCGAACAAAGGCTTGGCGTCGCTCAAAATCTGCGCGTCGAGGCTGTCGGGCACGGGGTTGCGGAAGTTCGGCCCCTGCGAGCGGCGCTGGTCGTCGGGGGCGTCGACCTTGGCGAGGATCGGGTTGAGGTCGAGGTCGTCGAGATGCTCGGCGCCGCGGCTGACCTGGCGCAGCAATTCGGTACGGCCGATCACCTCGTCGAGGCTGCGGCAGCCGAGCTTCGCCAGGATTTCGCGCACCTCCTCGGCGATGAAGGTCATCAGGTTGATGACTTTCTCGGGGCTGCCGGTGAACTTGGCGCGCAGCTTTTCGTCCTGCGTGCAGACGCCGACGGGGCAGGTGTTGCTGTGGCACTGGCGCACCATGATGCAGCCCATGGCGACGAGGCTCAAAGTCCCGATGCCATATTCCTCGGCGCCGAGGATCGCGGCGATGACGATGTCGCGTCCGGTCTTGAGCCCGCCGTCGGTGCGCAAGCGGATGCGATGGCGGAGGCCGTTGAGCGTCAGCACCTGGTTGACTTCGCTGAGGCCCATTTCCCACGGTGTACCGGCATATTTGACGCTGGTCTGCGGGCTTGCGCCGGTGCCGCCGGTGTTGCCCGAGACGAGGATGACGTCGGCATGCGCCTTGGCGACGCCAGCGGCGACGGTACCGATGCCAGCCGAACTGACGAGCTTCACGCAGACGCGCGCTTTGGGGTTGATCTGCTTCAGGTCGTAGATCAGCTGCGCCAGATCCTCGATCGAATAGATGTCGTGGTGCGGCGGGGGGAGATCAACATCACGCCGGGCGTCGAGTGGCGCAGGCGCGCGATGAACTCGGTGACCTTGAAGCCGGGGAGCTGGCCGCCCTCGCCGGGGCTTGGCGCCCTGCGCGACCTTGATCTCGATCTCGTCGCAGGCGCCGAGATATTCGGCGGTGACGCCGAAGCGGCCGCTGGCGATCTGCTTGATGTTGCTGTTGGCGTTGTCGCCGTTCGCATAGGGCTGATAGCGCTCGCTCGCTTCGCCGCCCTCGCCCGACACCGCCTTGGCACCGATACGGTTCATCGCGATCGCCAGCGTCTCGTGCGCCTCGGGGGAGAGCGCGCCGAGCGACATGCCGGGGGTGACGAAGCGCTTGCGGATTTCGGTGATCGCCTCGACGCTGTCGAGCGCGACGCCCTGCGCCGGATAGTTGAATTCCATGAGGTCGCGCAGATAGACGGGCGGCAGGTCGGCGACGCCGCGCGCGAACTGCAGATAGGTCGAATAGCTGTCGGTCGCGACCGCGGTCTGGAGCAGGTGCATCAGCTGCGCCGAATAGGCATGCGTCTCGCCGCCCGCGCGCTGGCGATAGAAGCCGCCGATGGGGAGCGTCGTGACGCGCTTGTCGAACGCCGCCTCATGCTTCTCGGTCGCGTTGATGAACAGCGACTGATAGCCCTCGCCCGAGATCTTGGCGGGCATGCCGGGGAAGAGGTCGTTGACGAGCGCGCGGCTCAATCCCACCGCCTCGAAATTATAGCCGCCGCGATAGCTGGAGATCACCGCGATCCCCATCTTCGCCATGATCTTGAGCAGCCCGTCGTCGATCGCCTTGCGGAAACGGAGCTGGCAATCGCCCAGCGACAGCTCGCCGCTGAACAGGCCGCGCGACCAGCGATCGGCGATCGCGGCTTCCGCCAGATAGGCGTGGACCGTCGTCGCGCCGACGCCGACGAGCACCGCGAAGGCATGCGTGTCGAGCACTTCGGCCGAGCGCACGTTGATCGAGGCATAGCTGCGCAGTCCCTTGCGCACGAGGTGCGTGTGGACCGCGGCGGCGGCGAGCACCATCGCCATGCCAACGCGGCCGTCGCCGATATTCTGGTCGGACAGGAACAGCTCGCTGCGCCCCGCGCGTACCGCATCCTCGGCCTCGCGGCGGACGCGCGCGATCGCGTCGCGCAGCGTCGAGGCGTCGCCGCCGGTGGGGAAGGTGCAATCGATATCGGCGACCGCATCGCCGAAATAGGCGCGCAAACGATCCCAATCCTCGCCGACGAGCACCGGGGAATCGATGATGAGCACGTGCGCGCTCTGTCCCTTTTCGTCGAGAATATTGGCGAGGTTCGAAAAGCGCGTCTTCAGGCTCATCACATGCCGTTCGCGCAAGCTGTCGATCGGCGGGTTGGTGACCTGGCTGAAATTCTGGCGGAAGAATTGCGCGACGTGGCGCGGCTTGTCGGAAATGACCGCAAGCGGCGTGTCGTCGCCCATCGAGCCGACGGCTTCCTTGGCATCCTCGACCATCGGCGAGAGAATGAGTTCCATGTCTTCCATGGTCAGCCCGGCGGCGATCTGCCGCTGGAGCAGTTCGGCGCGGTCCCATTGCGGCAGCGTTGCCTTGCCGCCCTTGGGCAGGTCGGCCATCGTGCGGAAGCCCTTGACGCGCGCGCTATAGTCGGCGGCGGCGGCGATCTTGTCCTTGATCGCGCGGTCTTCGTAAAGCGTGCCGTCGTCGAGATCGACCGCGATCATCTGGCCGGGACCGAGGCGGCCTTTCTTGCGGATGCTCGCTTCGGGGAGCAGCACCATGCCGCTTTCCGAGCCGACGACGAGCAGATTGTCGGCGGTCAGCGTGTAGCGCAGCGGACGGAGCGCGTTGCGGTCCATGCCGGCGACCGCCCAGCGGCCGTCGGTCATCGCGAGCGCGGCGGGACCGTCCCACGGCTCCATCACCGAGGCGAGATAGTTATACATCGCCTTGTGCGCTTCGGGCATGTCGTCGTCGTTGATCCACGCCTCGGGAACAAGGATCAGCTTTGCCGTCGGCGCGTCGCGGCCGGCGCGGCAGAGCGTTTCGAACACCGCGTCGAGCGCGGCGGTGTCCGATGCGCCCGCGGGGATCACCGGCTTGATGTCTTCCGAATGCTCGCCGAACGCGAGGCTCGCCATCTTGATCTCGTGGCTCTTCATCCAGTTCTTGTTGCCGCGGATCGTGTTGATCTCGCCATTGTGGGCGAGGGTGCGGAACGGCTGGGCGAGCCACCATTGCGGAAAGGTGTTCGTCGAATAGCGCTGGTGGAAGATCGCGACGCGGCTTTCGAACAGCTTGTTCGTGAGGTCGGGATAGAAGTCCGCCAGGCTCTCGGCGAGGAACAATCCCTTGTAGATGATCGAGCGCGCCGACAGGCTGCACACGTAAAAGTCGGCGATCTGCGCCGCGATCACCTTCTTCTCGATGCGGCGGCGGACGAGGTAGAGCTGCTTTTCGAACTCGCCCGCAGACTGTTCGTCGGGCAGCGGACCCGCGATCATGATCTGCTCGATCTCGGGGCGCGTGCGCTGCGCCTTGTCGCCGATCACCGACACGTCGACAGGCACCTGACGCCAGCCATAGATGGTGAAGCCCGCGTCGATGATCTCGGCCTCCACGATCGTGCGGCATTCCTCCTGCGCGGAGAGGTCGGTACGCGGCAGGAAGACCATGCCGACGGCGAGGCGGTTCGGACGCACCTTGTGCCCCGATGCGGCGATCGCATCGTCGAAGAAGCGCACAGGCAGGTCGACATGGATGCCAGCCCCGTCCCCGGTCTTGCCGTCGGCATCGACCGCGCCGCGGTGCCAGACGGCCCGCAGCGCCTCGATCGCCGCCTCGACGACGCGGCGCGACGGCTTGCCGTCGGTCGCCGCGACCATGCCGACGCCGCAAGCATCGGATTCAAGGTCGGGGCGATACATGCCATCATTGGCAAGGCGCGCGTGATCGGGGGTGGGGTAGTGGGTCGTCATCTCTATTTCCCTGATCGTCATCGCGGCGCAGGCCGGGATCTCATCGGTGCATTTAAACTCGACCGTCGAGATCCCGGCCTGCGCCGGGATGACGGTTGATGGTTAATCCGGTAGCTTCTTGCGCGCGTTCGCGGCGGCCTCGTCGGCGGCTTCCTGCGCAGCGATCGCGGCATTTTCATAAGCGAGTTCGAGATCCTCGACGCGCTTCAGATCGGCCGCCGACCAGTTGCTGCGGTCGTAGGCGGGATCGATCGACGCGGCCGCGGCATCGGCCGCCGCGACGGCCGCATCGACCGCGGCGTCATCCATATAATCGTCCGCCGCGACCGCTTCGGTCGCCTCGACCGCGTCGCTGTTCCACATGTCGCGCTGTTCCTTCAGCACCTTGACATCGACTTTCAGCAGCTTGGCGAGCTTCGACATTTCGGCGTCGCTGAGGTCGCTGAGCTGCTTTTCCTTGGGCAGCTCCTTCATGTCCTTTTCGATCGCGGGCGCGCGGTCCATATATTTGCCGATCAGCGGCGGCACGGCCTTGACCATCGCCAGCATCACCTCGGGATCGGCCTGCAGCGCCATCCATTCGGAGGTGTAGGCCTTGCCCGTCGGGGTCGCGAAAAAGGCGTTCATCTCGCCGAGCTGTGCCGCGCTGAACTTGCGTGCATAGGCATAAGCCATGCCGTTTCGCATCGGCCCTTCGATGTCGCCGAGCACTTCGGTGATCAGCGGCTTGACTACCTTCATCACCTGCTCTTCGCGCTGCTTGCGATACGGGTCGAGCAGATCGGCGACGGCGGTCTTGCTTTTCTCGTCGAGCGCGGCGATCTTTTCGCTTTCGACGCCGGTCTTGATCGACAGCATCATGTCGGACATGCCGCCCATCTCGCCCATCAGGCCCTGGAACAGCTTGCCGTACATATTGTCGAGCATCTTCGCGAGGCTGCCCGGCGGCACCAATGCGGTCGTCGTCTGCTGCGCGAGTGCGAGCTGGGCAGGCGGCACGGCGGGCAGCTTGTCGACGCCGAAAATCTTTTCGATCATCTTGATCGCTTCGTCGATTTCCTTCTGCATCTTGGCCTTGGCATCGGCCATTGCGGCTTCGCTATTATAGTCTTCCTGCCCGTCGGCGGGCGCGACGACTTCGGCGAGCGGGGCCTCCGTGGGCGCGGCAAGGGCGTGGGCAGGCGCGATCGCAACGGCACCGGCGAGCAGCATGGCTTTGAACGTCGACATAGGCATGGTCTTTCCCCTGTTGGTCATGCTGCCTTCATTTCGCTTTCCGCCTTCACTTTCAACCACTTTGCCATCTGCTCGCTGACGTCGCGGCCATCGCGGATGCCCCACACGACCAGGCTGGCGCCGCGCACGATGTCCCCCGCGGCGAAAACGCCGGGCAGGCTCGTCATCATCGTCTGGTGATCGACGCGCAGCGTGCCCCAGCGCGTGACCGAAAGATCGGGCGAACCGAACATGTGCGGCAGTTCCTCGGGGTCGAAGCCCAGCGCCTTGATCACCATGTCGGCGGGCAGGTCGAACTTGCGGCCCGGATCGGCCTCGGGGCTGCGGCGGCCGCTCGCGTCGGGGGCGCCGAGGCGCATGCCCGCGACCGCGACCTCTTTGACACGCTTGTCGGCGGTGAAGCTTTCGGGGGCCGAGAGCCAGACGAACTCGACGCCTTCCTCTTCGGCGTTGGCGACCTCGCGCTGCGAACCCGGCATATTGTCGCGGTCGCGGCGATAGAGGCATTTCACCGAGCGCGCGCCCTGGCGCACCGCGGTGCGGACGCAGTCCATCGCGGTGTCGCCGCCGCCGATGACGACGACATGCTTGTCCTTCGCGTCGAGGCGGCCGTCCTCGAACTCGGCAACCGTATCGCCAAAGCCCTTTCGGTTCGACGCGATCAGATAGTCGAGCGCGGCGACGATGCCTTGGGCCTCGTTGCCGGGCACGTTGATCTCGCGCGCCTTGTAGACGCCGGTCGCGATCAGGATCGCGTCATGCTTTTGCCTGAGCTGGTCGAGCGTCGCGTCGCGACCGACCTCGAACCCGAGGTGGAAGTGAATGCCGCTCTCCTCGAGCCGGGCGATGCGGCGCATCACCACATCCTTCTCCAGCTTGAAACCGGGGATGCCATAGGTCAGCAGGCCGCCTGCACGGTCGTGGCGGTCGTACACATGCACTTCGTGCCCCAGCACGCGCATATATTCGGCCGCGGTCAGCCCTGCCGGGCCGGCGCCGACGATGCCGACCGACTGGCCGCTCGCCTTGCCGACATGGATCGGCTCGACCCAGCCCTCGGCCCAGGCGGTGTCGGTGATATATTTCTCGACGCTGCCGATCGTCACCGCGCCATGGCCCGAAAATTCGATCACGCAATTGCCTTCGCACAGGCGATCCTGCGGACAGATGCGCCCGCAGATCTCGGGCATGGTCGAGGTCGCGTTGCTGAGCTCATAGGCTTCGCGGAGGCGCCCCTCGGCGGTCAGGCGCAGCCAGTCGGGGATATGATTGTGGAGCGGACAGTGCACCGAGCAATAGGGCACGCCGCACTGTGAACAGCGCGCCGCCTGCGCATCGGCGTCGGGCGCGGCATAGCGCTCGGCGATTTCGCGGAAATCGCGCGCGCGCTCTTCCGCCGAGCGCTTGTCGGGATAGGATTGTTCATGCTCGACAAACCGGAGCATGCGATCGGTGGCCATGCAGTTTCCCCTTCGTTGAAGGGCAGATGCAGGGCACGAACGAGCGTGTCACGAAGGAAATGGTGATTAGGTCAGCAATACTAACCTTAATTTCTGGTCTAAATCGACTGAAAATCGCTTCGCGCAACTATCTTTCGCATAATAGGGCCGTTTCGGCCTTATCTCATCCCCAGCCAGATCAGTGCCGCGATACCGACGATGATTCGATACCAGGCGAAGGGCGTGAAGCCATAGCGGGTCACCACGGCGAGGAAGCCCTTGATCACCGCCCAGGCGACGATGAACGAAATAAAGGCGCCCACCGCGATCAGTCCCAGATCGTTCGCCGTGATCGCGTCGCGATGCTTGAAGAGCTGGAGCACCGTTGCGCCGGTCAGCGTCGGAAGTGCGAGGAAGAAGCTGAATTCGGCCGCGGTCTTGCGGTCGACGCCGAACGACATCGCGCCGAGGATCGTCGCGCCCGAGCGGCTGACTCCCGGGATCATCGCGATGCACTGGACAAGGCCGACGAGGATCGACTGCCGCGCCGACACATTGGCTACGCCGCCGACATCCACCGTTTTGGCAAAGCGTTCGACCAGCAGGATCGCGAACCCGCCGATGATCAGCGCCCAGGCGACGACGACGGCGTTCTCGAGCAGCAGTTCGATATAGTCGCCGAAAGCGAGGCCGAGGATGACCGCCGGAAAAAAGGCGAGGAGCAGGTTGCGAACGAAAGCGATCGCCACCGGGTCGCGCCGGAAAAAGCCGGTGAACATCTCCCAGAAGAGCTTCCGGTACAGCACGACGATCGCAAGGATCGCGCCCGGCTGTATCGCGATGTTGAAGATCGCCCAACGCGCGGCATCATAGCCGAGCAGTTCGGTCGCAAGAATGAGGTGCCCGGTCGAGGAGACCGGCAAAAACTCGGTGAGACCCTCGACGATGCCAAGGATGATTGCCGTCAGCCAGATACCCATCAGTTCGAGACGAGCTTCGCGAAGCGGCCGTTGCGGCGATATTGGACCAGCCAGCCGTCGGCGACCGACGCCAGCGCGGTCGGCGTGACGCCCAGATCGGCGAGACCCGCGGCGCCCTCGGCGACGACATTGTCGCGCTGGAGCATCAGCCACTGATCCTTGGTGATCGGGGCGCCCGGCGCCCAGCCGAGCCCCGATGCGAGCGCGCCCGACACGGCGTCGGGCAGCTCGACGAACAGCGGATCGCGGCCTGTTGCACCGGCGATCCACCGCTGCAGTTCGATCATCGTCAGCACTTGCGGCCCGCCGAGTTCGAAGGTCTTGCCCGCCGCATCGTCACCCAGCGCGGCGACCACCGCGTCGGCGACGTCGCCGACATAGACCGGCTGGAATTTCGCATGGGGTGCGACGACCGGAACGACTGGGAGGAAACGGATCATCGTCGCGAAGCGGTTGATGAACTGATCCTCGCGCCCGAAGATGATCGACGGACGGATGATCGCGGCGGCGGAGAAGGCCGCGCGCACGGCGGCTTCGCCATCGCCCTTGCTGCGGCCGTAAAGCGACGGACTCTCGCGGTCGGCGCCGATCGCCGAAATATGGACGAGGCTCCGTACCCCAGCGGCGTTCGCGGCGGCGGCCACATGGCCGGCGCCCGCAGCCTGCACCGCCTGCATGTCCGCGAAGCTGCCGACCAGGTTGATGACGGCGTCGCTGCCCGCGATCGCGCGCGCAACGCTGGCGGGATCGCGCACGTCGGCGGCGGCGAACTGCGTCTGGCCGAGGCCGCCGAGCGGCTTGAGGAAGGTCGCCTTGCGCGGCGCCCGTTCGGCAATGCGTACGCGCGCGCCGCGCGCCAGCAGTTTCTGAACGACATAGCGGCCGACGAAACCGCCGCCGCCCAATACCGTGATCAATTGCCCGTCGAGAGTTTGCATCGTTTCGCCTGTCGGTGATTCTGTCCCGGCGCTGGTCGCGCCACACATGATCCCCATGGCGCGAAGCGGGAGCAGGGGCAAGGGGGTGGGGGCGGCCCGACGACGCAAAACCGCGCTTCGGCAAGAAAAAATGCGTCAGGCCGTCCAGCGCGGTTGACAAGCCGACGGCGCCGCCGCTAAGCGCCCGCTCCTACCCCGTGCCCAGATGGCGGAATTGGTACGACGCACCAGCTTCAGGTGC
>JACDQN010000174.1 GCA_015657575.1 Sphingopyxis sp. | reverse complement strand
GGTCGAGCATCATCACCGCGTCGGACACGCTGCTGGTCGGGATGTCGACGCGCGTTTCGGCGATGATCGCGGGCGCATCGCCGGCATCCTCATCTTCCGCGCCCGCGTCGAAGACGACATAGGCGGCGTTGTCCTCGATCTCGTCGATCGTCGGCGCGGGGGCGGCGGGACCGTTGTTGCGGTCCTTCAGTCGTCGCATATAGCGCCGCAGCTGTTTTTCGATGCGGTCGGCGGCGCCTTCGAAGGCGACGTGCGCATCCTGCGCCTGGCCATGACCCTTGAGCACCAGGCCCTGCATCACATGCGCGACGATATCGCACTGGAAACTGTCGTGCGGTCCTTTTCCGAAGGTCGCGTGCGCCCCGATCGCGCGGGAGAAATATTTATCGGCGATCCCGTTCATCCGGTCCGACACATGCGCTTGCAGCGCTTCGCCGGTTTCGATCTGATGGCCAGAGACGCGGATTTCCATTTTTCTTCTCCTTCCAGGGTCTCGGTAACGGCGGGGAGGGCCGCTACGGGCTGTCGTGCCACAAGGGTTGCGTCAGTGCGGCGACGAATTCGCTGTGGCGGGCCAGTTCGGCCGGGCTTGCCGTATGCGGGCGCGGTTCGCGGAAGGGTCGCGCCGGCGTGGCGATACGCACCGGATCGCTTCCCGCCGCGACCGTGACGGTCGCGCTCGCGGCAAGACCAAGGCCGATCTGCCGGCCGCCGGTCATTTCGATATAGAGGTGCGCGAGCAGCTCGGCGTCGAGCAGCGCGCCATGCTTCACGCGGTGGCTGCGGTCGATGCCATAGCGCGTGCAGAGTGCATCGAGGCTGTGCTTGGCGCCGGGATGGAGCTTTCGCGCCATCTGCACCGTGCAGCACATGCGCGTCATGTCGAGCGCGGGCCGGCCCGCACGCGCAAGTTCGGCGTTGACGAAGCCGAAGTCGAACGCGGCATTGTGCGCGATCAGCGGCGCATCGCCCAGAAATTCGAGCAGCTCGTCGACGCGCGCCCCGAACAGCGGCTTGTCCGACAGGAACTGGATCGACAGCCCGTGCACCGCTTCGGCGGCCGCCGGCATATCGCGTTCGGGATTGAAATAGGCGTGAAAGGTGACGCCGGTCTCACGGCGGTCGATCAGCTCGACGCATCCGATTTCGACCAGCCTGTCCCCGGTCTTGGGATCGAAACCCGTGGTTTCGGTATCGAAAATAATCTCACGCATCGAACGGATAATCTGGACCCTATCGGGCGTGGAAACAAGAGGCGATGAAGCGAATCTGGCGGTGCGTCGCGCTTTTGGGGCGGCCCGTTTCGATGACGAAATCGGCGCGCGCGCGTTTGACGCGGTCGGGAACCTGCAGGCGGCGAATCGCCTTGAGCTTGGCCGCGGTCATCCCCGGGCGGCGCATCACGCGCTTGCGCTGCATCCACGCCGGCGCCGAGACGACGGCGATCGCGCCGACCTTGCGCCAGCCACCCTTTCGAAAGACAGCGGGATGTCGGAGTATGACCAGATCGCGCGCGCGATGCCTGGCGAGGAAACGCTTTTGCGCCTTGCCGACGGCGGGGTGAACGATCGCCTCGAGCGCCGCCAGTTCGTGAGTGTTGCCGAGCACGTGCGCGCCGAGTTTCTGGCGATCGACGCCCCCG
>JACDQN010000173.1 GCA_015657575.1 Sphingopyxis sp. | reverse complement strand
GCGCGGGATCAGCTTGTCGGCGCGCTGCAGGTTCATGATGTCGACGTCATAATCTTTGACGTGGCTCTCGAGCTGCGCGACGAGCTTGGGCCCTTCGGTGTGCTGGACCGAGATGAAATTCTCGATCGCCATCGTGTCGAGCACCTGCCCGCCGAAGCGTTCGGCGGCTAGCCCCACGCGGATACCCTTGCGCGCGGCGTAGATGGCGGCCGCGGCACCGGCAGGGCCGCCGCCGACGACGAGCACGTCGAAGGCGTCCTTCGCCGCGATCTTCTCGGCAGCTTTCGCTTCGGCGCCGCTGTCGAGCTTTGCGAGGATCTGTTCGAGTTCCATGCGGCCCTGGCCGAAAGTCTCGCCATTCAAAAAGATCGTCGGCACCGCCATGATCTTGCGGTCCTCGACCTCGGCCTGGAACAGCCCGCCGTCGATCGCGGTATGGGTGATGCGCGGGTTGACGACGCTCATCAGGTTGAGCGCCTGCACGATGTCGGGGCAATTCTGGCACGACAGCGAGAAATAGGTTTCGAAGTGATAGTCGCCGTCGAGTGCGGCCACTTGTTCGAGCACCTCGGGCGCGACCTTCGGCGGGTGGCCGCCGACCTGCAGCAGCGCGAGGACGAGCGAGGTGAATTCATGCCCCATCGGGATGCCGGCGAAGCGGACGGCGACATTGGCGTCGCTGGCGCGGCGGATCAGGAAGCTGGGGCGGCGCGCATCGTCGTCGGCTTGGCGAACGCTGACCATATCCGAGAGCGCGGCGATGTCGTCGAGCAGGGTCGCCAGTTCGGCCGATTTGGCATCGTCGCCCAGCGACGCGATCAGTTCGATCGGTTCACGAAGATTCGTGAGGAGGCCTTGAAGCTGCTGCTTCAGATTGGCGTCGAGCATGGGGAGAGCTCCTGCGAAAGAGGGAGAGAAACCGTGGGGCGGCGGTCGTGCCACCGTCCCTCCGGCATTAGTTGTCAAAATTGAACGAGATGGCGAAGCAGCGCGCCTGCCACCCCCACCCTTCCCACCGGCTTTGCCGGCGGGCCCCTTCCTTCTCCCGCCGGGAGAGGGAGGGAGGCGCGAAGCGCCGGAAGGGCGAGGGCGGGTGGCGCGATCAACATCACGCCGCCCCGTTCCAAGCCTTAGATCTTGCCGACGAGGTCGAGCGAGGGGGCCAGCGTTTCGGCGCCTTCTTCCCACTTCGCGGGGCAGACTTCACCCGGGTGGCTGACCCAGTATTGCAGCGCCTTGATCTTGCGGAGCAGTTCGGCGGCGTTGCGGCCCACACCCTCGGGGGTGATTTCGAGCAGCTGGATTTCGCCGTTCGGGTCGAGCACGAAAGTGCCGCGATCGGCCAGGCCGACGCCCGGACGCAGGACTTCGAAATTGTTCGAGATCGCGTGGTTCTGGTCGCCGACCATGAAATAGTCGATCTTGCCGATCGCCGGCGAGGTGTCGTGCCAGGCCTTGTGGCAGAAATGCGTGTCGGTCGACACCGCGAAAACCTCGACGTCCATCTTCTGCAACTGCGGATAGATGTCGGCCAGATCCTCGAGTTCGGTCGGGCAGACGAAGGTGAAGTCGGCCGGGTAGAAGAAGAAGACCGCCCATTTGCCCTTCACGTCGGCGTCGCTGATGTCGACGAACTTGCCGTCCTTGTAGGCGGTCGCGTTGAAGGGTTTGATGGTCGTGTTCAAAACGGACATGGGAGAGCTCCTTTGTTGTTGGAGGCTCCCCCTAGCCATATATGTTGCAGTGCGAAAAGTGGAAATATGCGGCGCTTTGATCGATTTTTTCGATCAGCCGCGTTCCTCCAGCTTTTGTGCGCGAATATCCTTCTTGAGCACCTTGCCGACTTTCGAGCGCGGCAGATCGTCCCATATTTCGAGCTCTTTCGGCGCCTTGACGCTGCCGATCGCCGCCTTGGCGTGCGCGATGATTTCTTCTGGCGTCGCGCTCTGCCCGGCGCGAAGCTGCACCACCGCGCACACGCGCTCGCCCCATTTTTCATCGGGGAGCCCGAACACCGCACCGTCCTGCACCCCGGGGTGCGACAGCAGCGCCGCCTCGACCTCGGCCGAATAGACGTTGAAGCCGCCGGTGATGATCATGTCCTTCGCACGGTCGACGATGAACAGGAAATTGTCGCCGTCGAGATAGCCGATATCGCCGGTGCGGTGCCAGCCGTCGAGGGTCGCCTCGGCCGTGGCTTCGGGGTTTTTGTAATAGCCGTCCATGACGAGCGAGCCCTGGAGGACAATCTCGCCACGCTCGCCCTGCGGAACGATCTTGCCGCCCGCATCGACAATCGCGACCCGGACGAGCGGACCGGGACGCCCGGCCGACGACAGACGGTGGCGCGCAACCGATCCGTCGGGATTGAAATGATCCTTCGGCGCCATCATCGAGATCATCATCGGCGCCTCGGTCTGGCCGAAGAGCTGCGCCATGACCGGGCCGATCTTGTCGATCGCTTCCTCCAGCCGCGCGGGCGAGATCGGCGCCGCGCCGTACCAGAAGCATTGCATCGCCGAGAGGTCGGTCGCGGCAAGTGCGGGATGGTCGAGCAGCATATAGATCAGTGTCGGGGGCAGGAAGCTGTGCGTCGCGCGGTGCCGCGAGGCGAGCGCGAGAAATTCCCCGATATCGGGTGCGGGCATGATCACGATCTCGCCGCCATGCGCCATGATCGGAAAGGCGAGCACGCCCGCCGCGTGGGTCAGCGGCGCCATCGCGAGATAGACCGGCCGCCCTTCGAACGGATAGCCCATCAGCGTCAGCGCGGTCATCGCCTCGAGATTGCGGTTGGTCAGCATCACGCCCTTCGGGTGCCCCGTGGTGCCGCCGGTGCCGGGGATCATCGCAAGGTCGCTGACGGGCGCCGCCCGGAATGGGGTGTCGGGAGCGCCCGCCAGCCACTGGTCGAGCGACGGCGCAAAGGACATTTCGGCATCGAGGCATATGAGCAGCTCGAGCTTGGGCAGCCGCCGGCGCAAATCGTCGACCAGTTCGGCAAATTTGCTGTGAAAGAAAAGCGCCGCGCAGTCGAAATTGTCGAGGACATAGGCGTTCTCCGCCGCCTCGTTGCGCGGGTTGATCGGGCACCACACCGCCGCGGCGCGCGAAATGGCGAAGACGCAGGCAAAGGCGACCGGGTCGTTGCCCGACAGGATCGCGACATGCTTGCCCGGCGTGATTCCCGACGCGTTCAGGCGGCGCGCGACGCGATGCGTCAATGTCTGCACCTCGGCATAGGAGCGACTGTCGCCGTCCATCGTCAGGCAGGGGGCATCGGCGCCCAGCGACGCCCCCTTGTCGAGCCAGTCGACCAGCCGCATCAATCGTGAACCGTGACGATCGGTTTCAGCACCAGCCCGAACTGGCGCAGCGCACCGAAGATCTCGCGGTGCCCGAACGCCTGGCACGCCGAGGCGAAGCCCGTGCGGCGCGGGGGTTGCTGGAGGAGGTTCATCGCCGCCCACGCCTGCATGAGCCCGGTCTGCTTATAGTTGCAATTGCCGTGGATCAGCACATGCACGCGGCCGAGCGGGCCCGAGGCATGAACCGAATCGATGCTGGTGTTGAGCCGCGGATTTTCGCGCGGCGGCATATCGCCCTGGACCGATTCGGCCATCTTGGCGAGCGCTTCTTCCTGTTCCTTGAACGGCAGCGGCTTGATGTCGGTGTCGATCATCTTCGTCATATTGACGACATTGTCCATCACCGCGCGCGCGAAGACGCCGCCATAGACCTTCACCGTCGACACGCGCGGATCATCCTTGAACCACAGCGGGTGCGAGGTTCCGCCCCAGGGCAGCGTGAGCGCGGTCGCATGCTGGCCGGGGACATGGCACTCGGTCGTGGTCAGCGTTGGCCACTGCACATATTGATTATTCTCGAGATAATACCAGTCGGCCTTGAGGATGGTGAAGATCGTCTGGACCGAGGCATAGGTCGGGAAGCCCTTCCACAGCACCAGCATGTCGAGCGTGTCGAGCCCGGGCATGGTTTCGAGCGCGATGTTCGCGGCGATCTCGCCGGTCGTATACATGTGCGCGACGCAGGGCGACAGGAGCAGGCCCTTCTTCGCAAAGCCTTCGCCCCATTTTTCCTGCGCCAGCATCATCCAGTCCTGCTCGCCGGTGGTGTCGAGATAATGGACGCCGGCGGCGAGGCAGGCCTCGACCGTTTCGGGGCCATATTTGATGAAGGGGCCGACCATGTTGCACACGACCTTCGCGCCCTTGAACAGCTTGGTCAGCGCCGCGACGTCATGCTCGACCTCGGCGACTTCATAGTCGGCGGTCTCGATACCGGGGATCTTGTCCATCACCGCCTGCACGCGCTTCGCGTCGCGCCCCGCGGCGATGAAGGGGATGCCGAGTTCGCGCAGATATTCGCAGACGAGGCGGCCGGTGTAACCGGAAGCGCCATAGACGATGACGGGTTTCTTGCTCATGATATTCTTCCCTGTTTCCAATATTTTCCGGGATCAAATCGCGGTGTAGCCGCCGTCGACGATCAGCTCGCTGCCGCACATGTAGGCGGCATCATCGCTGGCGAGGAACAGCAGCGGGCGGGCGATTTCGCGCGTCGTCGCCATGCGGCCCAAGGGGATGGCGGCGGCGGTCGCCGCGCGAAACCCGCAGCCTCGTCACCGAGCGCACCAACCGCGTCGGCGACCAGCTTGGTCTCGCAATAGCCGGGGTGGAGCGAATTGATGCGCACCGGCCACCCCTTGCGCGCGCAGTCGACCGCCGCGGCCTTGGTCAGCATCGCGACCCCCGCCTTGCTGGCGTTGTAAGCGGGGAAGAGCGGCTCGGCGACGTTGGCGGCGATCGAGGCGACATTGACGATCACGCCGCCCTTGTCCTTCATCGCCGTGATTCCTGCGCGCACGCCGAGGAAGACGCTCTCCAGATTGACCGCCATCAGCCGCTGCCATTCGGCAAGCCCGGTATCGACGACCGACTTCAGAAAGCCCATGCCGGCGTTGTTGACGAGGATGTCGAGCCTGCCGTCGCGCGCGACGACGTCGGCGACGATGGCCTTCCACTCCGCCTCATTGGCGACATCCTGGCGGCGCGCCTCCGCCTTGCCGCCTTCGGCGCGGATCGCCGCGGCGGCCGCCTCCGCCTCTTCGGCGTCGATATCGGTGATCGTCACCGAGGCGCCTTCACGCGCGAACTCCTGCGCGGCCGCGAGCCCGATACCGCGCGCGGCGCCGGTGATCAGCACGCTCTTGCCGGTAAAACGCATCGTCGATGCTCCTTGAATAGGGTCAAACAAGACCGGGGACGGCGGGCTGAGGGAGGGGGCGCCCGCCGGTCCCCGCGACGCAAACGATCAGAATTTCACCGTCGCCTCGACGCCATAGGTGCGCGGCATGCCGCGGTTCAGATAGTCGAGCCCGAACACGTCGATGTTGAGGCCGTAGGTGTAATAATATTTGTTGGTCAGATTCTTCACCCACGCGCTGACCGAGAAGCTGTCCTTCTGATAAGTCAGGCGGCTGTTGAGCAGCCAATAGGACGGATTGCCGCAGGTGAAAGCGACGCCTGCCGGGCGGATCGCGCCCGGCGCCCCCGCGCGATCGCACGGGTCGAGCCCGTAATCGCCGAACGAGTCGAAATAATATTTGCCCATATAATTGGCGTCGCCGCGCAGCGTCAGCTTGCCGGCATTGCTGTCGAACACATCCCACTCGAAGCCCGCGGTTAACGTAGTCTTCGGCGCGTTGGGGAAGCTGTTGCCGTTGACGTTGCGCGTGAACTGCGTCGCCGGATCGGCGGGGTCGACGACATTGCCCTTATATTTGCTGTTGAGCAGGCCGAGCGTCGCGTCGAGGCGCAGCGAGTCCGCCGCCTGCACCGTCAGCTCGGCCTCGCCGCCATAGACGCGGCCGTTGGCGCTGCGGGTGAAGGTGGTCGCACCGACCACCTGCGTCGTCTGCTGGTTCGAATAGTCGTAATAGAAGCCCGCGAGGTTGAGCTGGACGCGGCGGTCGAGGAAGCGCGTCTTCAAACCGCCTTCATAGGCGTTCACCTGCTCGGGTTTGATATAATAGACCTGGTTCGTGCCCTGATAGGCGAGGCCGTTGTAGCTGCCGCTGCGATAGCCGCGGCTATACTGCAGATAACCCATCACATCGTCGGCGAACTTGTAGCTGACGTTGACGCGCCCGGTCAGCCGGTTCGCCTTGCTGCTGAGGTTCATCGTCGGCAGATTGGGGTTATAGGGATTGCTGTAGGGGATCAGGTTCACCACCGGCGTGCTGCCGTCGAGGCTGTACAGGATCGTGCTGCCGTTCCGGAACTTCACCTTGTCCATCGTGTAGCGCAGGCCCACCGCGATGGTCAGCGCGTCGCTCGCCTTCCAGGTGACATCGCCGTAGATCGCCTTCGATGGGCGCCGGATGTCGAATTTCTGCGAGCCCAGGATCGGGGTGAAGGGCGGCGCCCCCGCGGCGCGGCACGCGGCCGAGATCGCGCCGCCGAAACCGCCACCGCCCGAATTGTTGAGCTGAATGTCGGTCAAGAGCGCGATCAGCGAACGCGCGTCGAGGAAGCCGTTCGGATTGACCGCGACCGGCGCGCAGCTTGCCGGGCTGGTCGGATCGAGCGCCGGATTGGCGGCGAAGGCGGGCACGATGCCGATCGAATCGGGGGTCGCGACCGCGGCATTGTTATAGCTGCCGGGCAGCCCCGCACCGAGCAGCAGCGGACGGATCACCCCGAAGAAATCGGGCTCGTTCGACGTCTTGACGATGTCCTTTCCGTAATAGAGGCCGCCGATGATATCGACATTGTCGTCCGAATAGGCGATCCGGAAATCCTGGTTGAAATTCTTGCTGCGCGAGCGGAAGCGGATCGCGCAGAGATCGTTCGGCGACCCGTCGCAATCATTGGGGTCGATCGCATAGCGCCCCTTGTCGAAGCCGGTGATCGAGGTAAGCGTCACGCTGTCGCTCACCTCATAGGCGATGTTGAACGCCCCGCCGACCGAGCGCGTATAATAGGTGCCGCCGGTGTCCGCGGATACCTCGTTGCGGCGGAGCGCGCGGCCGCCGTTCTGCGCGGGATCGAAGCGCGAATAGCCGAGTGCGTCGCGGTCGCCCGCCAATTGCCCGATCGCATAGGCATTGGCGCCGAGCGGGTCGTCCTTCGCAGCATAGAATTTGAAATTGATGTCGAGCCGGTCGGTCGGCTTCCAGCGAACCGCGATGCGGCCGCCGATCGTGTCGGTGGTGCCGACATGGCGATTCTGCGCCGGGTTGAACTGCCAGCCGTCGCCCTTTGACCGCGTACCGGCGATGCGAATGCCGAGCACGTCGGGAACCAGCGTCAATTCGGCGGCGCCCTGCACCGTCTTGGTGTCGTAATTGCCGTAACCCAGCGTCAGATAGCCGTTGTTGCCGTCGAGGTCGGGACGCCGCGTGAAGAAGCTGACCGCGCCGCCGGTGGTGTTGCGGCCATAGAGCGTACCCTGCGGGCCGCGCAGCACCTCGACCCGGTCGATGTCGTAGAGCTGCTGGCCGTGGCTGGCGCGAAAGCTCTGATACACTTCGTCGACATAGACGCCGACCGGCGAGGCAGTCGACGCCGAGAATTCGTTGGCGACCGAAATGCCGCGCAGAGCGAAATTGGGCTGCGTATTGCCATAGGGGCTGGTGACCTGAAGACTCGGCACCGCGCCCATCAGGTCGGACGTCTCGGTAATGCCGCGGCTTTCGAGCGCGTCGCCGCCAAGCGCCGACACCGCAACCGGCACGTCCTGCAAATTCTGCGCGCGCTTCTGCGCGGTGACCACGATTTCGGCGATCCCGCCGCCGTCGGTCTCGGCCGTCGCCCCGGCCTCCTGCGCCAAGGCGGCGCCATGCCATCCAACGAGCATGGTGGTGGACAGGCAGGTCGCCAGAAAAGCTTGTTTGGTCACGCTTTCTCTCCCGTGCTGGAGGCTCGTTCTGTGCGAAGCCTTCGTGAAAGAGAGGCTATGGCGCGGCGGCGGCCGGCAACAGACGAGACGGCGGGGGGAACGATGGGGGGGGATGGCGCGACGCCGCTTGCCGCCGCCTGTTCAAAGCGATAGCCATGGCGGCAGAAATGGAGGGCAGCATGACCGTCCAGCCGGGATCGAGGATCGTAACAAGGGCACAGCTTCGGGCCGTGCCGAACCGCGCGCCCTCGCCGCCCCCACCCCCCAAATATGCGCCGCCGCGGTTTCCGCCCGATCTGGTCGGCTCGAACGGCATCGCCACTGGCTCGGGCGGCTCGCGCAGCATGAGCTTGCTCTGCTCCAGGCGCCGCCGGGCTATGGCAAGACCGCCTGGTGCGCAGCGCTGTTCGCGCAGGCCCGCGATGCAGGCTGGCGGACGGCCTGGCTCTCTTTCGATGGGGACGAAGCCGGATCCGACGCGATCGACCATCTTTGCGAAGCGCTGGGCGCCGCCGATCTAACCACCGAGCCGGCGGCGACGCGCGCGGCGGCGCTGGCCGAGCGGATCGATGCCGACGACCGCTTGCTGCTGCTGATCCTCGACGACGTCGACCGGCTGGGCGATGCGGTTGCGCTCGATCTGCTCGACCGGCTGCTCCGCCGTCCGCCGGTGCAGCTCCGGCTCGTACTTTCGGGCCGCGCCGCACCGTCGGTGGCGATCGGCGATGCCCGCCGGCGCGGCATGATGCTTTCGATCGGGCGCGCCGAACTGGCGCTCGATGATGCAGAGACCCGCGATTTCCTGCACGCCGCAGGCGCGACGATCGACGCGCGGGAGGCAACCGATCTCAACCGCCTCGTCGAAGGGTGGCCCGCGGCTATCCGGCTGCTCGCCCGCCAGCCATCCCGACTGCGCGCGATTGCGAACGGCGGCGACCGGACAGCTTTCGCCCGTTTGGTCGAAGAAGCCGTGGCGCCGTCGATCGAAACGCTTCCCGCCGCGACGCAGACCTTCCTGCGGCGCTGCAGCGTCGCTGCACGGTTCGACCCCGATCTTTGCCGCCTGCTGAGCGGCGACCAGAATGCGGCATCGATATTGAGCGACCTCGCCGCACGCGGGATTTTCCTCGATCCGCCGCGCGACGGCGACCGTCATTACCGCCTGCATCCTGCGGCGCAGGCGGCGCTCAGACTTCGGCTCGACAGTGCGGAGCCCGGCACGGCGGCACAGTTGCACCGTGCAGCCGCGCGCCATTTCGCCGCGCAGGACTGCCGCGCCGAAGCAATCGAGCAGGCGCTTGCGGCGGGCGATCCGGAGATGGCGGCGGAGCACATCGCCTCCGCCGCGATGCCGATGCTCGAACAGGGCGAAACCGCGGCGCTTGGCGAATGGATGCGCCGGCTGCCCCCCGCGATGCCCGGACTTGCCCGGATCGATGCATGGCTTTCGGCGCTTTCGGCCGATCCGCACGCCGCATCCGCGATCGCCCGGCTCGAGCACGAAGACGCCGAGGAAGCGCGCGCCGTCGCGCTGGTGCACCGCGCCTTCGCGGAGGACCATTTTCCGGACGTGGTCGAGACATGCGACCAGATGCTCGCAGCCCCGGAGGGGCTTTCGGAATTTGCCGGCGCAATGGTCCGCGCGGCATTCGCGCACGGGGCGCTCAAACGTGGACTGTTCGGGCTGGTTCACGACATGGCGCGGCCGCTTTTGCTACGCGGCGCCAAGCGGGGGCTCGATCTGCCGGTCGCTCTCGCCGTCTGCGCACGCGCGGCGGTCGCGCGCGCGCAGGGTCAGCTTGGCGAGGCCGAGCGCCTCTTGCGCGAGGCGCATCGGGTTGCGCTGGCCCCCAATCTTGCCCCCAATCTTTCCAACGCGCTTCTGAGCGCCTCGCTGGCGCGCTGCTGTTACGAGCGCGACGATCCCGATACCGCGGCCGCCCTGGCCGCGGAGGCGCTGCCGCTGCTCGAGGCGAGTGCCTTTCAGGATGCGCTGATCCACGCCTTTCTCGTCGCGATCCGCGTCGCCGCCGGCAGGCAAGAGAATGATCGCGCGGCCAGCCTGATCGACCGCGCCGAACTGCTTGCCTTCGAACGCGGCTGGGCGCCGCTCAAGGCGCTCTGCATCGTCGAGCGCGCGCGGCTGCGGCTGCCCCAGACGATCGACGCCGAAACCGTCGTGGCGGTCGCCGACGAAGAAGAGGCGGTGCGCGACCCGCTGTCGTCGGCGGGACGCGCCTTTGCCCTGCTATCCGAGATGCGCGCCTATGAAGCGATCGCGAACGGCGACCGCCCGCGACTGACGGCGGTGGCGGAGCGCCTGTTGCAGCTCGGCAGCGCTGCCGACGACAGCGAGCTTCGCACATCGGCCACGCTGTTCAACATCCTGCCCCAGCTGAGCGGGCGCTGCGACAAGATGGTCGAGCTCGAAACGGTGCGCTTCCTGAACCACGCCGCGAGCGTCGGTTTCCGGCGCACGATCGTCGACGTGCTCGACGTCACCGGGGTGCGGGCGGTGCAGAATTTCTGCAGCGAAGCCTATTCGTCGGGATCCTTCCTGGCGCTGCTCAAGCTTGCCGAGCCGGCGCGGCGCAACCCGGCGCTCGAGGGAGGCCATGCGGCCGCGCCGGGCGAAGCCTTTTCCTTCCTGACCGAGCGCGAGATCGAGATATTGAGCGCGCTCAACGCGGGCGAGTCGAACAAGGAAATCGCGCGCACGCTGCAACTCGCCCCCGAAACGGTCAAATGGCACCTCAAAAACGTCATGCGCAAGCTGCGCGCCGGCAGCCGCGAAGAAGCCGTGAGCAATGCGGCGACGCTGGGGTTGAAGCTGATCGACGGTCCCACGCCGCGCTGAACGGTGCCGACGGCGCCGTTCAGGACTTCGCGCAATGCGCGGGGCGCGGACGCAGCAGGGCACGTCCCGCCGCGACTCCGGTGGCCCGGCTGTCGTCGACGGCCAGTGCGCCGTTGACGAAAAGCTTGCGCACCCCGACGCTGAGTTCGCGCGGGCGCATATAATCGGCGCGCGGCGCATATGCGTCGGGGTCGAAAACGAGGACGTCGGCGAAATAGCCGGAACGCAGATAGCCGCGCCGGTCGAGCTTGTAGATATCGGCGGTGCGCCCTGTCGACTGGCGGATGAAGGTCTTAAGGTCGATCACCTTCGCTCGCGGACGTAGCGGGCATATTTTTCGGGGAAGGTCGCGAACATGCGCGGGTGGCCGTCGGAGCCGTCGGACGCGGTCACCATCCACGTCTGTTTCATCAACAGGTCGACGTCGGCCTGTGCCATGTTGAACGAAGCGACCGCGGCGCCGCCGCCGCTCTCGCCGCGCGCCTTCGCCTCGATACTCCGGCGGATGATGCGCAACGCCGCGTCGCGGCTGTCGAGCGTCCAATCGGCGGCAGCTTGTTCGAGCGTCCGGCCGGTCCAGGGATAACCCTGCGAGATCAGCAGCAGCGCGCCTGCCCCGCCGCGCCGGCGCAGATTTTCCTTCATTTCCTCCCGAACCCGCGCGAGCGTAGCGGGATCGTCGAGCCGCTTCAGCAGCGCCGCATCGCCGCCATCGACTGCCCAGCGCGGCAGCAGCGAGGCGTCGAGGTTCGATCCCGAGGCGAGCCAGGGATATTGGTCGGCGGTCACATCGACCCCCGCCGCACGCGCGGCCTCGATCGCCGCGATCACTGCGCCCGCCTGACCATGCACATCGACCCCGAGTGCCTTGAGGTGCGCGAAGTGAACGGGCATTCCCGCCTGCCGCCCGATGTCGATGACTTCCTGCACCGAAGCGAGCAGCCCGATGCTGTAGCTCGATTCGTCACGCTGATGCGTGTCGTAGATGCCGCCGCGCGCCGCCGCCTCGCGCGCCACCGCGACGACTTCGTCCGTCGTCGCGAAGCTCTGCGGCGCATAGAAAAGCCCGGTCGAAAGACCGACCGCCCCCTCGCACATCCCCTTCGCCACCAGCGCCCTCATCCGGCCGAGCTCGGCCGCGTCGGGCGCGCGCGCATCCTGCCCGAGCACGCGCTGGCGCACCGGCCCGAAGCCGACGAACGAGACGATATTGGTACCAACCCCCGACGCCTCGAGCTTGGCGGCATCGTCGGCGACGTCGGGCGTGCCCGAACCGTCGACGCCGATCATCACCGTGCTCACGCCCTGGTTCAGCCAGGCCGCGTTGACGCGCATCGCCTTGTCGGGCGAGCGGAGGAAGCTGTCGGCATGGGTGTGCGGATCGATGAAACCGGGCGCGACGATCAGGCCCTTCGCATCGATGACGCGTGCCGCCGCATAGCGGCCCGGTGCGCCGACATGGACGATGCGGTCGCCACGGATCGCGACGTCGCCGATGAAGGGCTTGCCCTCGCCCCCGTCGTATATCGTCCCGCCGCGGATGACGACGTCGACCGCCTCGTCGGCCCGTGCCGCAGCCCCCGAGACCGACAGCAGCGCCGCTGCGCCGGAGAGCATGGCCATGGTGCGCACGATACGAAGCGGAGCAGGCGGCATGGGCAAAACCTTTCTGCGGGACGTCGGGCAACGAGATGTCCCGAACAGGCGCCGCACGTCCAGCCAGCGTTGTTGCACCCCCTATAACCCGATGGCATAGAGAGCGTAAAGTGCACCGGCACTTCCAGCCTGAGGCCATGACGCGATGAACCTGCGCCAGATCGAAATCTTCCACGCGGTGTTCCTGCACGGCACGGTCAGCGCCGCGGCGCGCTCGCTCAACGTGTCGCAGCCGTCGGTGACCAAGGTGCTGCGCCACGCCGAGCGCTCGATCGGCCTCACCCTGTTCGAGCGCTCGAAAGGCCGGCTGATCCCGACGCAGGATGCGCATACGCTGTTCGCCGAAGTGTCGGACATCCAGGACCGCGTCCGCTCGCTGCGCCAGGCATGCCAGAACCTCCGCCACGGACGCGGCGGCCTGTTGCGCATCTCGGCGCTTCCCTCGCTCGGGCTCGGCGCAGTGCCCGCGGCGGTATCGCGCTTTCTCGCCGATCATGACGACATCATGTTCGACCTCCAGACGCTCCATCACGACGAAATGGTGCGCAAGCTCTACGAGCATGAAACCGACATCGCGATCAGCTTCGAGGTGCCGCTATCGGCCCCGGTGGCGCATCAGGTGATCGGCGAGGGCGAGCTGGTCGTCATCTACCGCGAGGAGGACATGCCCGGTGCGCCGCCGCGGCTGCATCTCGACGAGCTTCGCGGGCACAAATTCATCAGCCCGGTGCAGGGCGGCCCGATCGGGCAGATGCTGTCGAGCGAATTGAGCCGGCTCGAGGTCGAACTCGACGAGGTCGTGTCGGCGCGCACCTATTATGTAGCGGCGGCGTTGGTGAATGCGGGGGTCGGCATGGCGATCGTCGACAATTTTACCGCGCACGCGGCGCTTCCTCCGGGACTGTCGAGCCGGCCGCTGCAACCCGCGATCACCTTCGACATCAATGCCGTCTATCTGCAGAACCGTCCCCCGTCGAAAACGGCCTCGGCCTTCCTTGCGACGCTCGCGACGGTGCTGGAAGGGTTATAGCATAGGGCTATAGGATATGAGGCGCTAGATATTGGGGCGCGGCGCCGGGCGGGCGTAGGATCGGTTCTTCTATCTTTACGCAGGTTGGCCTGATCCATGATCGAAACGCCCTATCTCCTTTACCTCGGCCATTCTCAAGATCCCGCCGATATCAAGACGTCGCGCGGACTCGCGGTGTTCCGGCCCGACATATGCGTCGGGGAATATCGCCATGACGATTGCCCGCTGACACTCGAACTGCCTCGCATGGATTTCGCAGCAGCGCGCGCGGCGGGAGCGAAAACGCTCGTGCTTGGCATCGCCAATGCGGGCGGCAAGCTGGGAGAGCCGCTGATTGTCGATGCGCTCGCCGCGATGGAGGCGGGGTTCGACATCGCCTCGGGGCTCCACCATCGGCTGAATGCCGAGCCGCGTCTGGTCGAGGCAGCGGCGCGGCTGGGCCGCAAGCTGCACGACGTCCGCGACCCGCGGCCCGATATTCCGATCGGCAACGGCAAGAAGCGCGCGGGCAAAAGGCTGCTGACCGTCGGCACCGATTGTTCGGTGGGCAAGATGTACACGACACTGTGTCTTGCGAGCGCGCTCGAAAAACGTGGTGTGCCGGCCGATTTTCGCGCCACCGGGCAGACGGGCATATTGGTTGCGGGCGACGGCGTGCCGCTCGATGCCGTGGTTGCCGACTTTATTTCGGGCGCCATCGAGCAGGTTTCACCGGCGCGCGACGACGGCGGCTGGGACCTGATCGAGGGCCAGGGTTCGCTCTATCACCCCTCCTTCGCGGGCGTTTCGATGGGGCTGCTGCACGGCGCACAGCCCGACGCGCTCGTCATCTGCCATGATCCGGTGCGCCCGCATATGCGCGGCCTGCCGCACTATCCGCTACCCGGTCTTGCCCAGACGATCGAAGCCAATCTGAACGCGGCGCGACTGACGAACGAGCATGTGCAGGTGGTCGGCATCGCGCTCAACACCTCGGCGATGCCCGAGGACGAAGCCAAGGCACTCTGCGCCAGGATCGAAGCCGAATTCGCTCTGCCGACGAGCGACCCCTATCGTTTCGGCGTCGAGACGATCCTTGACCGGCTGCTCGGGACCGATGTTGCCGCGCAAAGCGTCACCGAAACCGCCTGACATTCCGCGATGACCCGGACTCTGATCGTTGCCGGCGAGATTCTGCCGCTTCACACGCCGTTTCGCATCTCGCGCGGGGTGAAGACTGCGGCGCAGGTCGTGACCGTCGCCATCGTGCAGGACGGCGTCGCCGGGCGCGGCGAATGCGTCCCCTATCCGCGCTACGGCGAGAATGCCGAAAGCACGATTCTCGCCATCGAGGCGGCGCGCGAGGCGATCGAGCAGGGTGTGACGCGGCAAGAGCTGCTGGAATTGATGCCGGCGGGCGCGGCGCGCAACGCGGTCGACTGCGCCCTCTGGGATCTGGAGCTGCAACGCGCGGGAAGCGATATTGCGGCGGCGCTTGGCCTCGACAAGCCGCTCCGCCCGATCGTCACCGCAATGACGGTCGGGCTCGACACGCCCGATCGCATGGCGGCGGCCGCAGCGGCGCTTGCCGATACGCCGCTGCTCAAGGTGAAGGTCGACCGCAACGATCCGGCCGCGCAGATCCGGTCCGTGCGCGCCGCGCGCCGAACCCGAAAATGATCGTCGATCCCAACGAGAGCTGGACCATCGCCGAGGTCCGCGATCTGCAGGGGCTGTTGACCGATCTTCGCGTCGATCTGCTCGAACAGCCGCTGCCGGCCGATGACGATGGGGATCTCGCCGGCTTCCGCTCGGCGATCCCGATCGCCGCCGACGAGGCGGTGCATGTCGCGGCCGATCTCGAAACCCTGCCCGACGGGTACGGCGTGGTGAACATCAAGCTCGACAAGACGGGCGGACTGACAGCCGCTCTCCAACTGGTACAAGCGGCGCGTGGACGCGGGCTCGGCGTGATGACCGGCTGCATGATCTGCTCCTCGCTGTCGATCGCGCCCGCCTGGGCCATCGCGGCGCAGAGCGGCTTCGTCGACCTTGACGGACCGCTGTGGCTTGCCGAGGATCGCAAGGGCGGGGTCAGGGCGGCGAACGGCATATTGTCGCCGCCGCAGCCCGGCTTCTGGGGTGGTGTCTGACGAAATTGGGTTAAAGGGGGCGGATGAAAGGCTTGCTTCGTCGCTGGTTCGCGGTGCCGCTATGGCAGAGGGTGCTCGGCGCCATGGCGGTCGGCGTGCTGCTCGGGCTCGCCTGGCCCGCCGCGACCGATGCGATCGCCGTCATCGGCGAACTCTTCGTCCGCCTGATCCGGATGCTCGTCGTCCCGATCGTCTTCATCAGCATCGCATCGGGCGTCACCGCGCTCGCCGACCCGCGCAAGCTGGGGTCGGTCGGCGCGCGCACGGTCGTGCTGTTCGCCGCGACGACCTTCTGTGCCGTGTCGATCGGCATGATCGTCGGTTTGCTGCTCGAACCCGGACAGGGCGCCGCGCTCGGCAGCGCCGCGCCGCACGCGCTTGGAAAGCCCAAATCGCTCCACGACCAGCTGATCGGCATCGTCCCGGTCAATATCGTGCAGTCGCTGGTCGAAGGCGACATGCTTGCGATCATCTTCTTCTCGATCCTCTTCGGCTTCGGGGTGATCCTCGCCGGCGAACAGGGCCGCCCGATGGCCGATCTGCTCCAGTCGGCGGGACAGGTGCTGTTCCAGCTGGTGCGCATCGTCATGGAGATCACCCCCTTCGGCGTTCTCGCGCTGATCGCGAAAGCGGTGGCCGACAACGGCGTCGCGGTGTTCGCCAATATCGGCTGGCTGGCGGTCGGGGTCGCGGCGGGCGTGATCCTGCAAATATTGCTCGTCCATTTGCCGCTGCTCGCCTTCGTTGCCAGGCAGCCGGTGCTGCGTTTCTACCGCAAGATCGTCGATGCGCTGGCGGTCGCCTTTTCGACGGCATCGTCGGCGGCCACGCTGCCGGTGGCGCTGCGCATCGCGCTCGAAGACCTGCGGATCGCCCCTGGAGTCGCCAAGACCGTGCTGCCGATCGGCGCCAGCATCGGCAAGGACGGCACCGCCATGTATGTCGGGCTGCTCAGCATCTTCGCGCTGCAGGCGGTCGGTGTCGAACCCGATCTGCCGATGCTGGCGATCGTCCTTCTGACCGGCGCGCTCGCCGCCTTCGGTACCGCGCCGATCCCGTCGGCTTCGCTGTTCATGCTCGCCGCGGTGCTGGCGGCGGTCGGCGTGTCGCCCGAACAGACCGCGCTCGTCGTCGGCTTTGTCCTGCCCTTCGACCGGTTGCTCGACATGACGCGCACCGTGGCGAGCGCCAGCGCCAACCTGACGGTCACGAGCGCCGTCGCGCGCTGGGAGAAAGCCGTCGAGCCCGAGGTGAGTCAATGACCGCCGCGGCATTCGAGGCCGACACCCCGGCGGTCATCGGTCCGGACGACCGTGCCGCCAAATCGGCGCAGCGGCGCTGGCGGGCGCTCTATCTGCTGCTCGGCTTTTCGGCCGGACTGCCCTTTTACATGTTCTCGACCGTATTGGCGGTGCGGCTGACCGATCATGGCGTCGCGCTGGCGATTATCGGTTTCTTTGCCTGGGTGCAGTTGCTGCCGACCTTCAAATTTCTGTGGGCGCCGTTGCTCGACCGCTATGCGGTGCCCGGCTTCACGCGCTTCTGGGGCAAGAGGCGCGGCTGGATCATGCTGTCCCAGCTTGGCATCCTGACCGCGATGCTGGCGATGGCATTCACCTCCGCCGACGACAGCCTGGCGCTGACCGCCTTGTTCGCGGTCCTGCTCGCGTTCTGGACGACCACGCTGGAGGTCGCCGCCGACGCCTGGCGGATCGAACTGGCCCCGACGCGCGAGCTGCAGGGACCGCTCGCTGCCGCGAACCTGTGGGGATATCGCACCGCGATGGTTGCGGCAGGCAGCGGCGCGCTGTTGTTCGCCGATGCCGACGGCAGCCTGGCGCCGGCACTGCGCGCCTTGGGGATCGCCCCCGGCTGGACGGCCGCCTATCTGCTAATCGCGGTGGCGGCGTTCGTACCCCTGCCGATCCTTGCGGCGCTGCCGCCCGAACGGCGCGGCGACGGCGGCCGTTCGGCCGCGCTGGCGAGCGGATTGGTGACGAGCGCGGCGATCCTGCTCGCGCTTGCCGCGCTGGTTGCGGCGGTCGGCGGGCTCCTGCTCGGCGCTGCCGCTGGGTTGGGGATCAGCGCCAAGACCAATGTCACGCCCTGGGTGCTCGGCATCGCGATGCTGCCGTTTCTGGCGATGGCGGCGATGCTGCCCCGGATCCGGGCGCCCCACCGACGTCGCCGCTGCGCGCATCGGCGGCGATCGGTCCCTATGTGGATTTCTTCTGGCGCTATGGCGCCCTCGCGATCGCGCTGATGGCGTTCGTTTCCATCTATCGCATGGGCGACGTGCTGGCGCTCAACCTGTCGAAACCGATGATCCTCGGGCTCGGCTATACGAAGACCGAGATCGGCTGGGCGGACGGGGTGGTGGCGCTGGCCGCCAGCATCGTCGGCGTGGGGCTGGGTGGATGGATGACGACCCGCTGGCGTTTCGGCATCACCCTGACGATCGGTGCGCTCTTTGCCGCAATCGGCAATTTCGGTTTCGTCTGGCTCGCGCACCAGCCGCTTGATCGGAACCTGCTCTATATCGCCACCGCCGCCGACCAGTTCGGCAATGGCATGGCAGGCGCCATCTTCGTCGTCTATCTCTCGATGCTGGTGAACCCGCGCTATCCCGGCGCGCAATATGCGTTTCTGTCAGGCTTCGCCTTTCTGTTGCCGCGCCTGCTGTCGGGAGCCGGCGGGACAGTCGTCGGACGGTTGGACGCAGCGGGATATAATGGCTTCGATCTGTTCTTTCTCGCCTCGGGCGCGATCAGCCTCGCGGCGATATTGTTCCTGCCGCTGATCGGGCGCGCCAAGGCCCGGGCGGACGACCGGCCATGATCGACCGCGCCTTTGAACCGGTGGCGGCGGCGCTGGACGCCGTGCGCATTCCCGGCGCGGCGCTGGGTGTCGTGTCGGCCGATGGTCGCCGCGACATACGCTTTGCCGGCATGGCCGCGCTCGTCCCCGAGCGGGAAGAACTGACCCGCGATCACTGGTTCGACCTCGCCTCGCTCAGCAAGGTGATCGCGACGACGGTGATGATCCTGACGCTGGCCGAGCAGGGCCGCCTCGATCTCGACCGGCCGCTAACCGACGCCATCCCCGACCTTCGTCAATATGATGTCGCCAATGCCGCCGAACGGCGGCTGACCTTCCGCGACTGCCTGATGCACCGCAGCTTCCTGCCCGCGGCCGAACCCATCTACACCTATGGCGACGATCCGGCACGGCTGCGCGCCTTCGTCCTCCAGCGCGAATGGCGGCACGGACCGCCGGTCTATTCGGACATCAATTTCATCCTGCTGGGTATCGCGATCGAGCGGCTGACCGGCGCACCGCTGTCCGCCTGGCCGCTCGGCGAGGGGCTCGGCTTCGGCCCGCCTCCCGGCCCGACGGTCGCAACCGAAAACTGCCCCTGGCGCGGACGCGTCATGAAGGGCGAGGTGCATGACGAAAACGCCTTCGCGCTCGGCGGCGCGGCGGGTCATGCGGGGATGTTCGGGACCATCGACGGTGTGCTCGATTTTGCGCAATCGATGCTGCGCGGCGATCTGCTTTCGCCGGCGATGATGGCCGAAGTCCGCACCGCAGGCGAGCGTCACCGCACCTGCGGCTGGGAAAACGCTTTTGCCGGATGGCACGGCGGCGACGCCTGTTCGGCCGAGACGATCGGCCATACGGGCTTCACCGGCACCGGCCTCTGGATCGATTTCGAACGCGGGCTCGCCTGGACCCTGCTCACCAACCGGGTCCATCCGACCCGCCACGCCGACAGCGGCATCGCGACGCTGCGCTCCACGGTCGGCGACCGGATCATCACTGCCTGGGACGAACGGATATAATATGACGCTATCGATTGGACGTTTCGTTCTCGCATCGGCCTTTGCGCTGTCGCTTTCGTTGGCCTCGGCCGATGCGCAGACCAGCCCCGCGCCCGTGCCGCTGCAAACGACCATCGAGCAGAAGCTCGCAGAAGGCCCGCCGGGATCGCGCTTCGGTATGCTCGTCACCATGCTCGATGGCGAGGTGCTGGTGTCGATTGCGCCCGATCAGCGCTTCATCCCCGCATCGAACACCAAGATGTTCACCACCGCCATCGCCTATGCCGAACTGCCTGCGCTCCAGCAGACCGCGAAGGGTGCCGGCGTGCGGCTCGAACAGGCGGGCGGCGCGACCGACGTCGTGCTGCACGGCCGCGGCGACGCGGTGCTGTCGAGCGCCGACGACTGCAAGACCGACTGCCTGCAGACGCTCGCCGACGCGGTTGCCGCCAGGACGCGCCATGTCCGCAACATCGTCGGCGACGACAGCTGGTTCCCCGACGAGCGCTGGAGCCCGGGGATGAGCTGGAACAATATCCAGTCGCGGTACGGCACCGGTGTCTCGGCCCTGACGCTCGACGACAATGAGTTGGTGGTGAAGTTGACGCCCGCCGCAATCGGCGCAGCGCCCACGATCGATGCGCCCGGCTATTTCACGATCGACAACCGCATCACGACCGTCGCCGGGAAAGCCGACGAGATCGAGGCATTCCGTATGCCGAACAGCCGCACCCTCTATCTGACCGGCACCGTCGGCGCCGAGGCCGGTCCGATGACGCTGCGCTACGGCATCGACGACCCCGCCCATTACGCCGCGTGGCGCCTCGGCGAATTGCTGCGCGCGCGCGGGGTGCGCGTCGACGGCCAGATCGAGGTTCGCCACCGGCCGCTGACCGCCGCCGACGATCCCGAAAACCGCAAGGATGCGGCTCCTGTCCTGCCGGTCGAACCCGCGATGCTCGCCGAACTGCCTGCGCCGTCACTCGCCGAGAATATGTTGCGGATCAACAAGGAGAGCCAGAATCTCCACACCGAACTGATGCTCCGCCGCGTGTCGCGCCATGCGGGCAGCGGTTCGATCGCCGACGGACAGGCGGTGATGCGGCGGGTGATGACCGAGGCCGGGCTGCCGGCCGCCGGCTATCACTTCGCCGACGGATCGGGCATGTCGAGCTACAACCGCATCAGCCCGCGCGCCGCGGTCGGCCTGCTCAGCTGGATATCGCGCCAGCCGTGGAGCATGGCGTGGCGCGAGACGCTGCCGGTCGCCGCGCGCGACGGAACGCTACAGAACCGCTTCAAGGGGACGATCCTCGAAGGCAAGCTGTTCGCGAAGACGGGGTCGCTCAACGCATCGCGCGCGCTGTCGGGCTATCTGACGACGCGCAGCGGCAGGACGCTGATCTTCTCGGCGCTGGCGAACGACATGCCCGAGGACACCGACGCCCAGGCGACCGCGGCGGTTGACCGTGCGCTGGTTGCCATTGCGGAAGCGTTTTAGGCGGGCGTCAGCATCAGCCGCGTTTCGGCGTGACGTCGACGCAGCCTTGCTGAACCAGAGCGGCTGCATCGTGCCCGCGAGCCACAGCGGATAGAAATCGCGGTAACGCGGCGAGCGCGGATCGCCCGACTGGCCGGGAAGCAACAGGAAACGGCTGTTGTCCCACGCGCCGACGTCGCGACGAACAGGTAGCTGGCGCCGTGCGAGACGTTGAAGCCACGTTTTGCGTTGAAGCCCCGCGCCATCGGCGTCTGACCGTCGCCGCCCGAGCGGCCGCCGTCGATCTTCGGGAACGCCGCGGCGATCGCAGGGTTCGACGCGGCCAGCGGGTGCGCGATCGTCACGCGGTGGAGATCGCCCCATTTCCAGCCCGCCGGATCGGGGCCGCCGAGCTCGACCGCGCGCTTCCAGCCCGCCACGAGTGCACGGTCGACCATCGCGTCGCGGGCCGCGGCGGGATCGGCGCCGAGCCGCATGTCGGGCATAGCGAGCATCCGCAACATTTCGGCGAGGTTGACGCTCGGAATCAAATCCTTTGCTGCCGCCGGCACGATCGCCTCGCGAAAATCGGCCGACAGCGCGATCATCACCATTTCATAGAGCAGCGCTGCGGCGCTGTCGGCCTCGATCCCGCAATCCCATCGGCGGAGCAAGGCTGCGGCGCTCGCCGCCTCGGGCGACGGTACCGCCGGGAGCAGCTTGACGAGCGCGCGCGCCGGGAGCGACTGGACGTCGTGCTGGAGCGCGACGCTGTCGGCGATCCGGTGCTTGGGCTGCGCGCGCAGCACCTCGGCGCAGCGGTCGTAGCGGAACGGGTCGCTCCAGCTGAAGCTGATGATCCGCTCGCGATAGGGGTAGCCCGCCGGCAGGTTCATCTGGTTCGCCGATGCGAACCAGCCTTCGGGCGGATTATAGACGAACGGCATATCCTCGACCGGCAGGATGCCCGTCCAGTCGAAATCGCCGTCGCCGGGCGCGGGGAGCAGCCCGTCATGCTTCGGCCGCCGGGGGACGAAACCGATCGTCTGCCAGCCGGTGTTGCCGTCGATGTCGGCATAATGGAAATTGGTCGGCGACACGTGCAGCTTGAACGCCTGACGCAGCGAGGCCCAATCCTTCGACAGGTTGATCGCGATCATCGCGAAGCGCATGTTGGCGCCCGGCAGCATGCTGACGGTGGCGAAGGCGACCGCGCGATTGCGCGCCGCGTCGTCGGACACGATCGGGCGACCGTTCGCATAGCGCAGCGTGACGCGCTCGGGCGGCGCTCCCTTGACCGCGATCTCCTCCTCGACCGTCTCGAACGCCTTCCATTCGCCGTTGCGCCAATAACGGCCGGGATCACCTTCCTTCGTGCGCAGGATGAACAGGTCGGTCTGGTCGATGTGGAAGTTGGTGCGGCCGAAGGCGAAGCGATCGGTGTGGCCCTGCATGATGCCGGGCAGCCCCGGCGCGCCCGCCCCGATGACGTCGAGCCCGGGCGCGGTCAGGTGGACCATGTGGCGCGGGCTCGACCCGCCGATGCCGAGATGCGGGTCGTTGGCGAGGATCGGCCGCCCGGTCGCGGTGCGCGACGCCGCGACGGTCCAGGCGTTGCTGCCGAGCGCGAAACGGTCGGCGCCGCGCTCGGCGGGGTCCAGACGCGCTTCCTGGATCGGCGCAAAGCTTGCGGATCGGTTGGCGGGATCGAGGATGCCAAGGTCGGCTTCGCTCACCGCCGCCACATCGAGCCCCTCGGGAATGGTGAAGGACCAGGTGGGGCGCAGCGGGATCATCAGCTGGTCGGCATCGAGCAGCCCGCGCGCCTGAAGCTGCGCGCGGCGCACCTCGTCATCGGCATCGCCCATGCTGATGCCGCGGTCGCGCACCAGGTCGCGCACGTCCCACCGCAACGGACTGATCCCGAGGATGGCATATTCGAGCGGCAGCTGCGACGGATCGGCAGCGAGCTCGTCGATCCGCGCATTGACGCCCGCGACATAACCGCGCGCGCATTCGAGCACGTCGGGAGGCAGCGCCGCGAGTTCGGCGTCGATGTCGCCATGATAGAGGAAGAGCCGCGCCGCCTTGTCGGCCGCGACGAAGCGCGGGCCGAATGCTTCGGCCATGCGCCCCATGTCGCGGCGATGTTCCGTGTCGATCTGGAACAGCCGGTCGCGCGCGACGAGATAGCCCTGCCCGAAAAAGGCGTCGTGCAGCGAGGCGGCGCGGACGTGCGGTACGCCGAGTTCATCCTCGATCACCTCGATCGGCGCCCGCGCGCCGGCGAGGCGGACGGCGCGCGTGCCGCCCTTGACCCGCGGTTTCGCCAAAAGGCCGCCCGGCATCGCGACAAGTGCGGCGGAAGCCAGCAGAAACGCACGGCGCTGGATCAACAGGCCCTCCCCGATCGTAAGACAAGATGCGAAAACCGACCCTATCGCAGCGACATGCGGGCGGCGCCATAACAAGCAGACCGCCGCCTATAACTGCAAGCTATTTGCTTTCGGGACTGCCATTCCCTTAGGCTATATGTCCATATCGCGAGGTTAGCGGCGAAGCTGTTGACCGGCTGTAGCCACCCTGTAACCTCGCTGTCACCAAATCGGCCATCTGCGGGCGGGACCCCGCCGATGGCGGAGGACGCACCATAAAATAAGAGGGCGGGCAGATTACCCGCCCCATGGCCAGGTAGGACGACAGGGCAACCAAGGGCACGCGGCGAATGGCACGCGGATCGGCCCTTGGGCAAAAAGGGGACTGTTAGCATGCGTGATTTTGGACGAGTTCGCCGGCCGCTGGGCCGCAAGAGCGGCTTTGGCGCGGCCATGACCGCGCTGGCGCTGGTTCATTCGGCCCCCGCTTTGGCGCAAGAGGCGCCCGCTGCCGCGCCGGCCTCCGACGAGGCGGCACCGGGTGATCAGATCGTCGTTACCGGTTCGCGCG
>JACDQN010000172.1 GCA_015657575.1 Sphingopyxis sp. | reverse complement strand
GTCGACCCCGATCATCAACCGCCGCAGTCGGCGGTGCTCGGCCTCCATCGCATCGAGGACCGTCCGGTCGTGCGGAACGGCGAGATCGTGATTCGTCCGATGATGTATCTCGCGATGAGCTATGACCACCGCCTGATCGACGGCCGCGAAGCGGTGACCTTCCTGAAGACGATCAAGGAAGCGATCGAGGATCCGACGCGTTTGCTGATCGACCTCTAAGAGATTTCTCCCCGTCCCCCCAGGGGTAAAGGAACGACAAATGGCTGATTATGATTACGACGTCCTGGTCATCGGTGCCGGCCCCGGCGGTTATGTCGCGGCGATCCGCGCGGCACAGCTGGGCCTGAAGACCGCGTGCGCCGAAGGGCGCGAGACGCTGGGCGGTACCTGCCTCAACGTCGGCTGCATCCCGTCGAAGGCGATGCTCCACGCGTCGGAATATTTCGAGGCGGCCGCGGGCGGCGCGATGGCGGCGATGGGCATCAAGGTGAAGCCCGAACTCGACCTTGGGGCGATGCACGGCCAGCGCATCGACGCGGTCAAGGGACTGACCGGCGGCATCGAATATCTGTTCAAGAAGAACAAGGTCGACTGGCTGAAGGGCTATGCGCAGTTCGCGTCGAAAGACACGGTCGAAGTGGCGGGCAAGGCGTATCGCGCCAAGAATATCATCATCGCGACCGGTTCGTCGGTGACCCCCCTTCCGGGCGTCGAAGTCGATAACGACAAGCAGATCATCGTCGATTCGACCGGCGCGCTCGAGCTTGCGAAGGTGCCGGCTCACATGGTCGTCATCGGCGGCGGCGTGATCGGGCTCGAACTCGGCAGCGTGTGGCGCCGCCTCGGCGCGAAGGTCACCGTCGTCGAGTTCCTCGATCAGATCCTGCCTGGAATGGACGGCGACGTCCGCAAGGAAGCGAACAAGATCTTCAAGAAGCAGGGCATGGATTTCAAGCTGAAGACCAAGGTCACGTCGGCCACGGTCAAGGGCAAGAAGGCCGTGCTGACGCTCGAACCCGCCGCCGGCGGCGATGCCGAGACGCTCGAAGCCGACGTCGTTCTCGTGTCGATCGGCCGCCGTCCGAACACCGATGGTCTGGCGCTCGACAAGGCGGGGATCGCGGTCAACCAGCGCGGCCAGATCGAAACCGACCACGACTTCAGCACGCAGGTCCCCGGCATCTGGGCGATCGGCGACGTTATTCCGGGTCCGATGCTCGCGCACAAGGCCGAGGATGAGGGCATCGCCTGCGCCGAGAATATTGCGGGGCTGACCGGGATCGTGAACCACGACGTCATCCCGTCGGTCGTCTACACCTGGCCCGAAATCGCTGGCGTCGGCCTGACCGAAGAGCAGGCGAAGGAAAAGGGTGAGGTCAAGGTCGGCAAATTCCCGATGCTCGCCAACAGCCGCGCCAAGACCAACCACGAGCCCGACGGCTTCGTGAAAGTCATCGCCGACGCCAAGAGCGACCGCGTGCTCGGCGTGTGGTGCATCGCGAGCGTCGCGGGCACGATGATCGCGCAGGCCGCGCAGGCGATGGAATTCGGCGCGACGTCGGAAGACATCGCCTACACCTGCCACGCCCACCCGACGCACAGCGAGGCGATCAAGGAAGCCGCGATGGCGGTGACGGGCAAGCCGATCCATATTTGATGAACCCGTTCGATGGCTCGGGCATCCGCAGCTTGCTGCGGATGCACTCGAGTATCGGCAATGAACTGCGCGCGCGGGGCATCTGCCGGACGGCGAACAATCCCGCGGGGGACGTCGCCGAGCATCTGTTCAGCGTGAGTTTTGGTTGGACGCTGGAGGGCAATTCGCAGGCGGGATATGATGCCGTCTGCAAGGACCTCGGCCGCATCCAGATCAAATGCCGCCGGGTGACGCCGGACAATCCGTCGCGCCAGGCCGGCGACATCCGCGATCTCGACAGAAAGAAGTTCGACTGGTTGGCGGGCGTTGTCTTTAACGGGGATTGGGACATCGTGCTCGCCATGCTCATCCCGCACGCTTTGGTCGTGAAGCGCGCGATCCCGATTGCCCATTCGCGAAGCAGCCGCATCTATCTTCGGGAGGACTGGCTGAGTCTGGAGGCCGTGGTGGACGTGACGACGAAATTGCGCGAGAGTTGGCGGCAGATCGCAGGACCGGAATGAGATGCCCGACATCGACAATGCGCTGATCGTCCGCCTGCTCGACCTCGCCGGCATCGGCGTCTTCGCGCTGTCGGGCGCGTTGATGGCGGTGCGGCTTCGGCAGACGCTGGTCACCGCCTGCTTTTTTGCGCTCGTCACCGGCGTCGGCGGCGGCAGCGTGCGCGACCTCTTGATCGGTGCGCCGGTTTTCTGGGTGCAGGACGGCGCGATCGCCGCTGTCTGCATCGCGATCGCGCTTTTGGTGTGGATCACCCCCGAACGCTGGTGGCAGCAGGGACAATTGCTCGAATGGGCCGACGCGGTCGGGCTCGCCGCCTATGCTGTCTTCGGCACGGCAAAGGCGATGGCGTGGGGTGTCCCGCCGGTACCCGCGATGCTGATGGGCGTCATCACCGGCTGCGTCGGCGGTACGATCCGCGATATCCTTGCCGGCGTCCCCTCGATCATCGTGCGCCCCGAAATCTATGTGACCGCCGCCGCGCTGGCGTCGGGGCTCTTCGTGCTGCTTCTCTGGCTCGGTGTCGGGACGCCGGTCGCGGCGGTTGCGGGGGCGGTCGCCGGCTTTGTCCTGCGCGGTGCGGCGATCCGCTGGTCGCTCGCGCTGCCCGCCTATCGCGATCCCAAGGGCTAGAACGAGCGTCAGGCTTGCCAAATCGCGAAACTGTGGCAGTTTCGCCTTGTGAACAATGATGTTAGCACCATCGCCCGCCGGGTGCGGGGTCAGGCCGACGCCTTACCCGACCTGTTCGGCCGTTTCGATTTCGACAAGGCGCCCGAGCGCTGGGCGCCCGAGATCGATGCGGTGAGCGAACTCGGCCGTGTGCGCAGCATCGATCGTTCGGCCTATCTGAATGATCCGGAGCTGCTGGGCCGCATCCGCGAATATACAATGCTCGGCGACCGGACGGGTGACGCTTACGCAGCGTTGATGCCGCGTTACGGTTTCCAGCGCACCGTCGCGATGCTCGTCGAGGCGTGCGACAGCGGCATCGAAGCGGTCGAAGATGCGCCGGAAGAACTCGTGGCGCTGATCCGCGAGATGGAACAGAAACCCGACTGGCTCGACATGGATCTGGTCGAGGAAGGCGCCGCTTACGAGCGCAACGCGACCGCGAACCTGTCGCCTTTCCTGATCCGCGGGGCTTTCATCGCGACCTTCCTCAACAAATATTCGGCGCTGCCGATGGCGCTTACCGGCACGCTGGGTCAGGCGACCGCGGCGCGAAGGGTCAAGGAAACCGCGACCTTCTTTGCGACGACGGCGCTGCCGCAAGCGCTCGACCGCTTCGGGCCGGGGTTCAAGGCGGCCGCGATGGTGCGGTTGATGCATTCGATGGTGCGCGTCAACGTGCTGTCGCGCCCGGGCATGTGGGACGCCGACACCTATGGCATGCCGATCCCACAGCTCGACCAGATGCCCGCGGGGCTGATCCCCGTCTATTTCCTGTCGCAAGAGGTGCTGGCAAAGGGTCGGACGCATTTCACTCGGCTCGAGCGCGGGCGGGTCGAACTCGCGCGGTATCGCTGCTATCTGCTCGGGCTGCCCGAGGATCTGCTCGCCGACACGCCGCAGGAAATCGTCCGCATCTGGCGCACGCGCAGCGCGACGCTCCGTTACGAATATGACGACCAGGTCTGCGGCGGACTGCTCCGCGCGACGATGGACGCCGAGTTGTCGAAGGACCGCTCACCCAAGGGGCAGGTCAAGCGCCGCCTCGAATATTCGGTCAGCCGCGTCTTCTTCGTGAAAGCTTTTCTGGCGGGCGACGAGGAGCGCGCCGCCAATGTCGGCGTGCCGGTGCGGCGGCGTGATCACCTGATCTATGGCGCAACGATGCTGGGCATTGCGGGGCGGATGGCGGCCTATCGCGTCGCCTCGCGCCTGCCGCTGATCCGCCGGCTTGCCGACCGCCGCCTCGTCCACCGGATCGAGCGCCAGCTTGCCGAATATGGCCGCGCCGAATTCACGTCCGACGCCGCGCACTACAAGCCGGCGACGGCCACCTGATATTGTCAGCCAAGGGATTTCATGAAAACGGAACAGGCAACCGTCAACGGCATCAGCATCACCTATGAAGACAAGGGGGCGAGGGACGCGCCCGTCATCCTGCTCGTCATGGGGCTCGGCGGCCAGTTGACGCTGTGGCCCGACGAATTCGTCGATGCGCTCAATGCGCGCGGTTTTCGCACCATCCGCTACGACAATCGGGATGTCGGCCTGTCGACACGCTTCGAGGCCGCGGGCGTTCCCAATGTGAAATGGATGATCGTCAAGTCGGTGATCGGGTTGCCGGTGCGCCCGGCCTATACGCTCGCCGACATGGCGGCCGACGGCATCGGCCTGCTCGACCACCTCGGTATCGCGCGCGCGCATGTCGTCGGCGTGTCGATGGGCGGGATGAGTCGCGCAGC
>JACDQN010000171.1 GCA_015657575.1 Sphingopyxis sp. | reverse complement strand
GGATCAAGTCCGGGGTGACGTGTGAGGGGGGCATCGCTTGACTCCCTTCCTGCCCCTGTCATGCTGCGCACAAAAGATGCAGCAAAATGAATGGGGAGGCTGCCGATGCGCCTGATGCCGATCAGCGATGCGATGTTCCTGGTGGGGGAAACGCGCGAGATGCCGATGCACGTCGGCGGGGTCAATCTCTATACGCTCCCCGACAAGGTCGACGAGACCGAATGGTTGAACGAGCAGCTCGCGATATTGCGCCAGTCCGAGGGATTGCGGCGGCCGTTCAGCGAAGTGCTGAAGCTGACGCCGCTCGGCCAATACGGCCCGATCCGCCTCGAGCCCGACCGCGAGATCGACATGCACTATCATGTGCGCAGCGCGGCACTGCCCAAGCCCGGCCGCTATCGCGAGATGTTCGAGCTGGTCTCGCGGCTGCACGGCACTTTGCTCGACCGCACGCGGCCGATGTGGGAGATCACCCTCATCTCGGGCCTGCCCGACCGCCAGATCGCGACCTATTTCAAGATCCACCACGCGCTGATGGACGGCGCCGGGTCGATGCATTTCACCAATGCGATGCTGAGCGCCGACCCCAAAGAGAAGCGCAGCTATTCGCCGATGTCGGTAGAGGCCTATGAGGCGTATAAGCGCAAATTCCCCACCCCGCGCAAGGCGCCGACGCCAAGCCTGATGGACCTCAAAGCCATTGGATCCTTCCTGAAGGAGCAATGGGGGAACAGCGTCGGGGTGACCAAGGCGCTCAACCAATATGGCGCCGCGATGCTCGGGCTGGGCGGCGACGGGCTGACGACCCCCTGGGCGGGCGTGCCGCGCACCAGTTTCAACCGCAACATCACCGGCGCGCGCCGCTTTGTCGCGCAGAGCTGGTCGCTCGACCGCGTGCGCGCGATGGGCAAGGCCTATGACGGGACGATCAACGACGCGGTGCTCGGCATGTGCGCGGGGGCGATGCGCAAATATCTGCAGTCGCTGAACGAGCTGCCCGACAAGCCGCTGAAAGCGATGGCGCCGGTGTCGATCCGGCCGAAGGACGATGTCGATTCGGCGAATTCGGTCGCCGCGGTGACCGCGAATCTGGCGACCAACATCGACGATCCCGCCGAGCGGATGGCGGCGATCCAGGCGTCGATGAACGCCGCGAAGGCGCAGCTGCGCGAGATGACCGCGCAGCAAATCCAGATCTATACCGCGATCACCCAGATGCCGCAGATGCTGACCGCGCTGACGCGCACTGCCGACAAATTTCCCGCGTACAGCGTGACGATCTCGAACGTCCCCGGCCCACGCGAGCAGCTCTATTGGAACGGCGCGCGGCTGGACGGCATGTATCCCGCGAGCATCCCGGTCGATGGGATGGCGATGAACATCACCCAGGTTTCGAACAACAAGAATATCGACTTCGGCATCACCGCCTGCCGCCGCAGCGTCCCGCATGCACAGCGGATGATCGACTATCTGGAAGAGGCGCTGGTCGAGCTGGAACAGGCGGCGGGGATCAAGGGGAAGTAAGGCCTGGCCAAACCTGCCAATCCGTCATTTTTGAGGTCAGTCCGGGGCCTCGCCCTCACCGCTCTCCAAATCCCGCACCACCTTCGGATCGCGCAGCAGCTTGTCGATATGGCTCGCCTCGTCGAAGCTTTCGTCCGACAGGAATTTCAGCTTCGCGGCATATTTCATGCTCATCTTTTCGGCGACGCTCTTTTGCAGCCAGGCAGTGTTGGTGCGCAGCGCCTTCAGCACCGCATCCTCATCCTTGCCGAGCAGCGACTTCACGAACACCGTCGCATGACGCAGGTCGGGCGACATGCGCACTTCGGTGATGCTCACCGGCTGCTTCGCCAGCTGGTCGTCGTGGACGTCACCGCGCGCGAGGATGTCGGACAGGATATGGCGCACCTGCTCACCGACGCGCAGCACGCGAACAGAAGGTCCGCTGTCCCGTTTCCGGTCCTTGTCGGGTTTCATGACTTACGCTTTCTCCAGCTGGTCGAGCTTGTCGACGATCCGGGCGATCGAGCGCATGTTGCGCGCCGTGCCCTTATGTTCCAACCGCCGTTCGATCATCCGCGCGGTCAATTTGCTGTCGGCCGCGCCGTCACCGAAATCGATATAGATCGACCGGTCGCCGAGCGCGAGACGCTCGTTGGGCCGGATCCACTTGTCCGACGCCAACGCCTCGAATTGCGCCGCGGTCGGCTGTCCGTCGAGGAACATCGTGTGGACGATCCGGTCCTCGTTCGTCCCCGCGAAAGGATTGTCGGCGATCGCGGCGGCCAGCTCGTCGCGGCTGCGCACCAGGGCGGCGCAGCTCATGTCGAAACGGTCGTCGACCATCAGCGTCAGCTTTTCCTCAAGCCCGCGCGTCGGCCGCGACGGGTGCGAAAAGATAACATTGCCGCTCGCCACGACCGTTTCGACGTCGGCAAAGCCCTCGGCCTCGAACGCCGCGCGCAGGTCGGCCATCGTCAGCCGGTTGCCGCCAACGTTGATGCTGCCGAATAGGGCGACGTAGCGGGTCATGCCGGCGCCTCCTGATCCGCGCGAAGCGGGCGCTGGTTACAGCGTCCGTTCGCGCAGCTCGACCTCGAAGACTTCGAGATGGTCGCCCGGCTTGATGTCGTTGGTATCGGCCAGCACGACACCGCACTCCAGACCCGCGCGCACTTCGGCGACATCGTCCTTGAAGCGGCGAAGCGACGCGATCGTCGTTGCCGAGATGATGACGTCCTCGCGCGTGAGGCGCGCATGCAGCCCCTTGCGGATCGCGCCTTCGAGCACCAGCAGACCCGCGGCCTTGTCGCGCTTGCCGGCCGGGAACACGTCCTTGACCTCGGCGCGGCCGACGACATTCTCGATGCGCTCCGGACCCAATTCGCCCGCCATCTCCTTCGCCACGTCGGCGGTGAGGTGATAGATGACGTCATAGTACATGAAGCGCACTTTTTCGCGGTTCGCGATCTCGCGCGCCTTGGCGTTCGGACGGACGTTGAAGCCGATGATCGGCGCGCCGGTCGAAGCCGCCCGCGTGACGTCGCTTTCGGTGATCGCACCGGCACCCGACAGGAGCACGCGGACGCGGATCTCGTCGGTCGACAGCTTGTTCAGCGCATTGACGATGGCCTCGACGCTGCCCTGCACATCGCCTTTGACGATGACTGGATATTCGATGACATTCGCCTTGTCGGCGAGCGCCGAGAACATGCCTTCGAGGCTGACCGGCGCCTGCTCGGTGCGCTTGCGCGTCGCCTGTTCCTGACGATAGCCGGCAACCTCGCGGGCGCGCGCTTCATTCTCGACGACGGTCAGCGTATCGCCGGCCATCGGCACACCGCCGAGACCCAGCACCTCGACCGGCATCGAAGGCGTCGCCTGCTTGATCTGCTTGCCATGATCGTCGACGAGCGCCCGCACACGGCCGCTTTCGGCGCCGCAGACGAAGATGTCGCCGACCTTCAGCGTCCCGCGGCGAACGAGGATCGTCGCGACCGGGCCGCGGCCTTGTCGAGCTTCGCCTCGACCACCGTGCCTTCGGCGGCGCGGTCGGGATTGGCCTTGAGCTCCATGATCTCGGCCTGCAGCGCGATCGCGTCGAGCAGCTTGTCGAGACCCGTCTTCTTCAGCGCCGATACTTCGACATTCTGCACGTCGCCGCCCATTTCCTCGACCACCAGCTCATGTTCGAGCAGGCGTTCGCGGACGCGCTGAGCATTCGCGCCTTCCTTGTCGACCTTGTTGATCGCGACGATGATCGGGACGCCCGCCGCCTTCGCATGGTTGATCGCCTCGATCGACTGCGGCTTCAGCCCGTCGTCCGCGGCGACCACCAGGATGACGATGTCGGTGATGTTGGCACCGCGCTGGCGCATCTCGGTAAAGGCCTCATGGCCCGGCGTGTCGAGGAAGGTGATGACGCTGCCGTCCTTTGCCTTCACCTGATAGGCGCCGATATGCTGGGTGATGCCGCCGGCCTCGCCCGCCTGCACATTCGCGCCGCGAAGCGCGTCGAGCAGGCTGGTTTTGCCATGGTCGACGTGACCCATGATCGTCACGACCGGCGCGCGCGGCTTCATATGCGCGGCGTCGTCGACGTCCTCGTCATGGCGGATATCGATATCGGCTTCGCTGACGCGCTTGATCTCATGCCCGAATTCGGTGACGAGCAGTTCGGCGGTGTCCTGGTCGATCGTCTGGTTGATCGTGACCGGGCTGCCCATCTTGAACAGCGCCTTCACGAGGTCGCTGCCCTTTTCGGCCATGCGGTTCGCCAGTTCCTGCACCGTGATGCTTTCGGGAACCACGACTTCGCGGACCTGCTTTTCGCGCGGACCCGAGAAGCTGGTGTGCGAACGCTTTTCCTTTTCGCGGGCGCGCTTCAGCGCCGCGAGGCTGCGCGCGCGCGCGCCTCGTCGTCGTTGAGCGCACGCGTGACGGTGAGCTTGCCCGACTGGCGGCGATTGTCGGCGCCGCGGTTCGCCTTGGGTTCGGGGCGGCTTCGGTTCAGGACGCTTGGGTGCCTCGACCGGCGTGAACCGGCGCGGCGCGGGGGCGGCGCTCGCCGGACGCGCAGCGGGTGCCGCCTCGCCGGCGCTCTCAGCGGCAGGCGCTTCGGGTGCCGCTTCCGCTGCAGGCGCGGGTGCAGGCTCGGCCGCCTTGGCCTCGGCCTTTTCGACGCGCGCTTCGGCAGCGCGGGTCTTTTCTTCCTCAGCGGCGCGCGCGCGCGCAGCCTCTTCGCGGCGGCGCGTTTCCTCGAGCGCGTTCATGCGCGCTTCTTCGGCCTCGCGCAGCAACTGCGCCTGGCGTTCCTGACGCGACATCAGGCTGTCATTCTCGGTCGCGCGCGGCGCGGCAGGCTTCGGAGCGGCCGCGGGCGCGGGTGCCGGTGCGGGCGCCGGAGCGACCTCGACCTCTTCGACTTCGGGCGTGGGGGCGGCTTCGCCTGGACGACCGAGCACGCGGCGACGCTTCACCTCGACCACGACCGTATTCCGGCGACCATGGCTGAATTGCTGCTGCACCTGTCCGGCCTCGACCGTCCGCTTCAGCCCGAGGGGCTTGCGGCTAAGGGTCGGCTTGTCCTGTTCGTCACTCATCGAAAACCATCATTCCTTCAAAACGCGTCCGAAGCGGCGTCGCTGGTCGGCAACGCCCCAATATTTTCCTCGCCAGAAACTGACGCGGCGTGCGGGTCGGAATCGCGGTCGCCCGCGTCCCTACTCCATCCTGTGAAAAACTGCCAGCGGCTCAAATGCGCCAGCACCCGGTCTGCTGCACGGGCATCGGTCAACGCCAGATGCACCGCATTCTCGCGCCCCAATGCCATAGATAGGGTGCCGCGGTCCACCGGCAAGACCCGGCCCTCGCGGCCCGAGCCTTCGTCATCCTCGCCGACGCGCCACGCCTGCGCCAGTTTCTTGCGCCCGTCCTCGCCTGCGTCGCTGGCGTGGAGGAGCAGGCGCACCTGGCCGCGGCGCGCCGCCTGCTCGATCTTGTCATTGCCGCTGATCAGCGTGCCCGAGCGCGATTCCAGCCCGAGCCGGTCGAGCGTCGCGCGCTGCAACTGCGCCTCGATGCATTCGCCCAGATCGTCGGGGATCGCGATATTGCCTTCATGAAGCGCGCGCGCGAGCCCGCCCTTCAGCTTGCCCTTCGCCTGCGCAGCTTCGAGCGTCGCGCGATCCACGCCGATCCACGCGCCGCGCCCCGGCGCCTTGCCGTGGACGTCGGGAGCGATGCTGCCATCGGGGCCGAGCGCCAGGCGCACGAGCTGCTCCGCCGGCGAAACCTCACCGGTTACGACGCAGCGCCGCTCGGGCACATGCTGGCCGCGCCCCTTTGCGCGGTCGGTTTCGGTCAGCTGATCATTGCGCGGGGTCCGCATCGGCGGCCTCCACGTTTTGCGGCTCCGCCGCGGGCGCGGCTTCGGGTTCGTCGTCGAACCAGTGCGCACGCGCCGCCATGATGATCTCGTTGCCCTGCTCTTCCGACAGGCCATATTCGCCGAGCACGCCGCCCCGATCTTCTGCGCGCTCGGCGCGATCGCCGCGCGGCGGGCCGCGACGGTTGTCGGTGCGCTTCTTCGCGATCAGTTCGTCGGTCGCGAGGTCGGCAAGGTCGTCGAGCGTCTTGATGCCGGCCTTGCCGAGGACGACGAGCATCGCTTCGGTCAGGTGCGGAATGTCGGCGAGGTCGTCCTCGACGCCCAGTTCGCGGCGTTCGGCGCGCGAGGCTTCCTCGCGGCGTTCGAGCGCTTCGGTCGCACGGCTCTGCAGCTCCTGCGCCAGTTCGTCGTCGAAGCCTTCGATGCTCGCCAGTTCGTCGATGCCCACATAAGCGACTTCTTCGAGTTCGCCGAAGCCTTCGGCGACGAGCAGCTGCGCGAGCGTTTCGTCGACGTCGAGTTCTTCCTGGAACATCGTCGAGCGTTCGACGAATTCGCGCTGGCGCTTCTCGCTCGCGTCGGCCTCGGTCATGATGTCGATCTGGCTGCCGGTCAGCTGGCTGGCGAGACGGACATTCTGGCCGCGGCGGCCGATGGCGAGCGACAGCTGGTCGTCTGGAACAACGACTTCGATGCGGCTGTCGTCCTCGTCGATGACGACGCGCTGCACCGTTGCCGGCTGGAGCGCGTTGACGACGAAGGTCGCGGTGTCTTCGGACCAGGGGATGATGTCGATCTTTTCGCCCTGCATTTCCTGGACGACCGCCTGGACGCGG
>JACDQN010000020.1 GCA_015657575.1 Sphingopyxis sp. | reverse complement strand
GTGGTGGAGGGGCGGCAACGTCGCGCCATCGCCCCTCCGTCAGCGCTTCGCGCTGCCACCTCCCCATGGCTTCGCCACAGGGAGGATCGGACGGCGGCAACCGGTCGCTAGCTGTCGTCGTTAATCATGGCCAGCGACGCGCCGATCGCATTCCACACCTGCGCCAGTTCGTCGGGTGCGATGCAATAGGGCGGCATGACATAGACGGTGTTGCCGAGCGGGCGGAGGAGGACGCCCTTGTCGCGATAGAAGGCGATCAGGCGCGGGGCGAGGTTCGATAGATAGCCCGAATCCGGCACCACCATGTCGAAGGCGGCGATCGTGCCGAGGCGGCGGGGGTTCGCGACGCGCGGGTCGTGGCTGAGCAGCGACAAGTGCGCGGCCTGGGCGTCGGCGAGCGCGTCGATACGCTGCTGAACCGGCTCGTCGCGCCAGATTTCGAGATTGGCTGCGGCAGCGGCGCAGGCGATCGGGTTCGCGGTGTAGCTCGACGAATGATAGAAGGTTTTCGCGCGGTCGCTCGAATAATGCGCGGCGAAGATCGGCTCGATGCAGAGTGTCACCGCGAGCGGCAGGCTGCCGCCGGTGAGGCCCTTCGACAGGCAGACGATGTCGGGGATGACGCCGGCCTGGTCGCAGGCAAAGCGCGTGCCGGTGCGGCCCCAGCCGGTCATTACCTCGTCGACGATGAAGAGGACATTGTGGCGCGCGCAGATGGCGCGCATCTCGGCGAGCACCCAGGCGGGGTAGATCAGCATCCCGCCCGCGCCGAGGATGAGCGGTTCGACGATGAAGGCGGCGGGCTTTTGAGCGCAGGCGGCTTCGAGCGCGTCAAGCGTCGCCTGTTCCAGCCCCTCGTGCGGGAAGGGGATGGTGTCGACGTCGAACAGCAAGGGCTGCCACGCGCGGTTGTAGACGCCGCGTTCGCCGACCGACATCGTGCCGATCGTGTCGCCGTGATAGCTGTGCTCGAGGACGAGGATGCGGTGGCGCGGTTCGCCGATGTTGAACCAGTAGCCGAGCGCCATCTTGAGCGCGACCTCGACGCTGGTCGAGCCCGAGTCCGAGAAGAAGACGCGCGTGAGCGGGTCGGGGGTGATGCGGATCAGTTCGGCAGCGAGCGTTTCGGCGGGTTCGTGCGTCCAGCCGGCGAAGATCAGCTGGTCGAGCCTTTCGCTCTGCTCGCGGATTGCGGCCATGATGCGCGGATGCGCATGGCCGTGGGTGGTGACCCACCAACTCGATATCGCGTCGATCCAGCTATTGCCGTCGGCGTCGTAGAGACGCGCGCCCTCGCCGCGGGCGATCAGCGGCATCGCGTCGCCGAGGCCGTGCTGGGTGAAGGGGTGCCAGATCGGGGATTGGTCAGCCATCTTCATTTTTGGATTAGGCGAAGTCTGTCGGATCGAAATGGGCGGAGAAGGCCGCGGCCAGATTGTCCCGGGTCAGCGGATCGACGATCGGCAGGCGGCCGAGGCGGCGGACGCCGCCGAGCTCCGCAATGATCGCTTCGCTGTCGGAGACCGCGTCGCCGAGGAAGGCGACACCGTGGATGGGGACATTGCGCGCGCGCAGAGCCTCGATCGTCAGCAGGCTGTGGTTGATCGTGCCGAGCGCGGTGCGCGCGCAGACGATGACCGGGATCTGCCAGCGCGCGAACAGGTCGGCATAGAGCAGGGTGCGCGTGACCGGGACGAGCGCGCCGCCCGCGCCTTCGACGATCAGCGGGCGCCGGGCGGGGTGAGGCGGGCGGGGTCGATGGTCACGCCGTCGATTTCGGCGGCGAGGTGGGGCGAAGCGGGGGTTTTAAGCAGATAGGCTTCAGCAAGGATCGATCCTCCCTGTTGCGCAGCAATGGGGAGGTGGCAGCCCGAAGGGCTGACGGAGGGGCTATGGCGCGACGTTGCCGCCCCTCCACCACCGCTTCGCGGCGGTCCCCCTCCCCATGGCTTCGCCACAGGGAGGAGCCTGGCTACTACCTCGCTGTCGGTTTCTTCCTCGAGACCCGACTGGATCGGTTTCCAATAGGGGGCGCCCGTCGCGCCCGCGAGCGCGGCGGAGAAGACGGTCTTGCCGATGCCGGTATCGGTGCCGGTGATGACGAAGCGGGTCATGCCGCGGCCATAGCGGCCGAAAGGCTTTCCGTCAGCGCGTCGATTTCGCTTGTCCCCACGTTGAGCGTGATTGCGATGCGCAGGCGCGCGGTGCCTTGCGCGACGGTCGGCGGGCGGATGCCGCGAACGTCGAAACCGCCCGCCTGCAGCGCGCCGGCGATGTGCATCGTGCGGGCGTTGTCGCCGATGACGACGGGGATGATCTGGCTACCGCTGGCGGAGATGCCGAGCGCGGCGAGGCGCTTTTCGGCGTGGCGGACGAGGCGGTGGAGGCGCGCGGCGCGCTCGGGCTCGTTCGCGACGATTTCGAGTGCCTGGCGGACGAGCCACGCCATCAGCGGCGAGGGAGCGGTCGAGAAGATGAAGGGGCGGCCGCGGTTGATCAGGAAATCGCGGACGATCTGCGGGCCGCAGAGGAGGGCGCCCTCGCAGCCGAGCGCCTTGCCGCAGGTGTGGAGCGTGATGAGGTTTTCGCGGGGCGCGAGGTCGTGCGCGAGACCCTGGCCCGCGGGGCCGTACACGCCCGTCGCATGCGCCTCGTCGACGATCAGCACCGCGTCGTGGCGGTCGGCGACGGCGGCAAGATCGGCGAGCGGGGCGCGGTCGCCGTCCATGCTGTAGAGGCTTTCGACGGCGATCCACGCCGTGCCGGTGCCACCCGCGCGGCGCCAGGCGGCGATGGTGTCGGCGACGGCCTGCGGGTCGTTGTGCCGCGCCGCGGCGCGTTCGGCGCGGCCGAGCTTCATCCCGTCGTGCGCGCTGGCGTGGATGAGCTCGTCGTGGACGATCACGTCGCCGCGCTGCGGCAGCGTGGCGAAGAGCGCAGCGTTGGCGGCGAAACCGGTCGGGAAGAAAAGCGCGGCCTCGCTGCCGTAATGGCGCGCGGCATGCGCCTCGAGCGTTTCATGCTCCTCATGATTGCCGCGCAGCAGGCGCGAGCCGCCCGAGCCCGCGGGGAGGCCACGCTCGAGACCCTGCGTCATGGCTTCATTGAGCGCGTAGGAGCCGGCGAGCGCGAGATAATCGTTCGAGGCGAAGTCGATGCCGGCGCGCGGAGCGAGCGTGCGGCGACGGTTTGCAGCGGCGAGGCCGGCAAGGTCGGCGTGGTGCGCGGCGAAGGGGGAGGTCACGACGTTTGTCCTTCTTTCGTCATTCCCGCGAAAGCGGAACCCAGCGAACCAAGGCTGCAACTGGGCTCCCGCTTTCGCGGGAATGACGATAATCTAGTCTGCGCGGCCGGGCAGCGCCTGCCGTTCTTCGGCGGTCAGGCGGTGCGGAGTGGCGATCGGCTCGAATGTTTCGGCGTCGAACAGTTCGCAGCGCCGCCGGTCGCCCGAGAATATGTCGCGGATCATGCGCGGGAAGAAGCGCCGCATCAGTTTGACCATGCTCATCTTTCGGAGCGCACTGGTGTCGCCGATGCCGTCCCCGGTGAAGAGGTGGCCGAGGGATGGGCCGGTCAGCGCGGCGCGTTTCGCGGTGTCGCAGGCGGCGAGCTGGGTCGTGATATAGGGGATCTTGCCGTTGGCGTAGGTATTGAAGAGGGGCATGCCGCAGCAGGCCGCGTACCAGCGCAACGTCGGCTTGTCGGTCATGTGGAGGCAGGCGAGCTGCTCGCGGCCGCTGTCGATGCGCATCTGCGCGCAGCGCGACTGGTAGAGCGCGCTGCCGCCGTGCGCGTCGAGGACACGCCCGGCGTGGCCGAGGTGGCGCGTCAGATTCTGGCAGTCGGTGCAATGGCATATGACATGATCGCCTTGATCGGGGCCGACGTTCAGCAGCGTTCCGGTAACCGCGCCGCATTGGCAGGTGAAGGCGAGGTCGGACGACATGTTCGGATCCTAGCGCTTCGGCTGCGGATGCGGAAGGGTGTTGGGGCCTGCCGCTGCTTGATCCGCCCTGGCGCGCAGCGATGGGGAGGTGGCAGCGCGGAGCGCTGACGGAGGGGCTTTTGCGCCGGCGTCGCTGGCCCCTCCACCATTCGCTTCGCGAACGGTCCCCCT
>JACDQN010000170.1 GCA_015657575.1 Sphingopyxis sp. | reverse complement strand
CCCCTCCGTCAGCGCTTCGCCGAAGGCGAAGTTTATCCTGAGCGCCTGCAAGGCAGCCGAAGGGCGCTGCCACCTCCCCATGGCTTTGCGACAGGGAGGATCGTTGGGGTTGCACTACCAACAACCCCGCGCCAATGTCGCGCCCATGTTGAAACGACTTCTTCCGCTCGCCGCCCTTCTTTCCATCACCGTCTGTTCGCCCGCGCTGGCGCAGGGCGTGACCTCATCGGCCGACTCGCGCGCGACCGAGGCGGGGCGCGACATTCTGCATCAGGGCGGAACCGCGGCCGACGCGGCGATCGCGATGGTGGCGGTGCTGACGCTCGTCGAACCGCAATCGAGCGGCATCGGCGGCGGCGGCTTCATGATCCATCACAACGCCGCGGACGGCAGCATCTCGACGATCGACGGCCGCGAGATGGCGCCGGCCGCGGCGAAGCCCGACCGCTTCCTGGGGCCTGACGGCCAGCCGCGCGGCTATATGGACGTCATTCCCGGCGGGCTGTCGGTCGGCGTGCCCGGCAACATGCGCCTGATGGAAATGGCGCACAAGAAATGGGGCAAGCTCGAATGGAAGGCGCTGTTCCAGCCGGCGATCAAGCTGGCCGAAGAGGGCTTCGTCGTCACGCCCGCGCTTTATAATTTCATGGTCCAGTATGAGCAGCAGTGGAAGGATTTTCCCGAAGCGCGCGCTATCTATTACATCGACGGCAAGCCCGCGCCGGTCGGTACGCGGCTGAAAAATCCCGCCTATGCCGCGATCCTGCGCGACATTGCGCGCGGGCCGCAACGCCTTTTATTCGGGCGCCAATGCCAAGGCGATCAGCGACGCCGTGACCAAAGCGCCGCGCAATGCGACGCAGCTCACCGTCAAGGACATCGCCGCCTACAAAGCGAAAGAGCGCCCGGCCGTCTGCACCACCTATCGCGTCTACAAAGTGTGCGGCATGGGCCCGCCTTCGTCGGGTGCGACCACCGTCTTCGGTATCCTTGGCATGCTCGAGGCTGGGACATGAAGGCGATGGGCAAGGATAATCCGATGAGCTGGCACCTGCTCGCCGAAGCGATGCAGCTCGCCTATGCCGACCGCTCGGCCTATCTCGGCGACGGCGATTTCGTCGACGTTCCGGTGAAGGGCCTGCTCGACAAGAGCTATCTGGGCGAACGCCGCCAGCTGATCTCGCCCTTCGGCGCCGCGGGCAGCTATCAGCCGGGGACGCCGCCGGGCGCGAAGCCCCGCGCCGCCGCGCCGCCGGTGCAGGAGCAGGGAACGACGCATTTCGTGACCGCCGATGCGGCGGGCAATCTCGTGTCGATGACCTCGACGATCGAGAGCATCTTTGGCAGCAATCTGGTCGCCAACGGCTATTTCCTCAACAACGAACTCACCGACTTCGACCTCGCGCCGACCGAGAACGGGGTGCCGACCGCGAACCGGGTGGAGGCGGGCAAGCGGCCGCTTTCCTCGATGTCGCCGACGGTCGTTTACGGTCCCGACGGCAAGGTCGTGCTCGCGGTCGGCTCGGCGGGCGGCAAGCGCATCATCATGCATGTGACCAAGGTGCTGGTCGGCGTGCTCGACTGGGGTCTCGACGCGAAATCGGCGATGGAGCTTCCCAACCTCTTCTTCGGCAAGGCCGGGGTGCTGATCGAGAATAATGACGCGGGACAGGCGATCGCCGCGAAGATGAAACCTTTCGGCTACAGCTTCACCGCGACCGGGCTCGGCTCGAAGCTCAACGCGGTCGAACGCGTTGGCGATGGCTTCCGCGGCGCGGCCGATCCGCGCGGCCCCGGCACATCGGCGGTGGATGACGCGCCGCCGCAGGGCTAAGCGTCCAACAACGATAATAGAATAGACGACACTCCCGGGAGAGACCAGGCATGAAGCTCGTAAACCCCCATCTCGACCATTTTCCGAGTCTGGTCGCGATGTTCTTCGACCGCGCAGAAAAGGGCGGCGAAGACCCGTTCCTGTGGCGCAAGGCCGATCGCGCCTGGCAGCCGCTGAGCTGGCGGCAGGTCGCGAACCAGGTCGCGGCGCTCGCACATAATCTGCGCGGAATGGGGTTGAAACCGGGCGACCGCGTCGTGCTGGTCAGCGAGAACCGCCCCGAATTCTGCATCGCCGACCTCGCGATCATGGCCGCGGGGTGTATCACCGTCCCGACCTATACGACCAACACCGAACGCGATCATCAGCATATCCTCGACAACAGCGGCGCCAAGGCGGTGATCGTGTCGACCGCGAAACTCGCGCGCGGGCTGATGCCCGCCGTGCTGCGGTCCGAAGCGCATATCGTCATCAGCATGGAATCGATGCGCGTCGGCCAGCAGGGCGACGTCGCGATCCACGATTGGGAACCGCTGGTCACCGGCGGCGAGGCGCGTCTTGCGGAAGCGAAGGCGGCAGGTGCCGCGATGACGCGCGACGATATCGCGTGCCTCATCTACACCAGCGGTACCGGCGGCGCGCCGCGCGGCGTGATGCAGCACCATGGCGCGATCCTGCACAATGCCGCGGGAGCGGCCGAGGTGCTGGTGAATGATTTTGGCATCGGCGACGAGGAGGTGTTCCTGTCCTTCCTGCCGCTCAGCCACGCCTATGAACATTCGGGCGGCCAGTTCCTGCCGATCATG
>JACDQN010000169.1 GCA_015657575.1 Sphingopyxis sp. | reverse complement strand
CGCCGCTTCCAAGCCCGACCCCCCGACTCCAGCCCGCCGGCCGACGAGACGCGGGCGCTCGGCCAGGCCGGCATCGCCGGGCCTTATGCGGCCGCGCTGCTCGGCGGCCTGCTCCGTTATCCGGAGGCGATCCGGCGCAACGAGGAGCATCTTTTCCGCCTCGCGATCCCCGATTCCGGCGACGCCGAACTGCTCGGGGTAATGCTTGACAGCGCAAATGCCCAAGAAGGGCTTGATTGCGAGGGGTTGCTTGCCATATTGGAGCCCATGAAAGTGTATAATAGGGCGATGACATTGCTCAGAGCCGACGGAATGCACTTCTCATTCAATCGACGGCTCGAAGGCGAAGAGATTGATGCAGCACGCGAAATCGCGCTGCGCGATCTCGACGAATATATCGGCGTACTCGTGACGCAGCCCGAAATCCGCTCTCGGCTTGCCGAGGCCACGGCGGACTATATGCGAACGATGGACGACGAGGGCCATGCGCGCCAGCAAAGGTTGCGCGCAATGGATGAGGAACTGACCCGCCGCCTGGCCGCGCTGTCCGAAAACAGCCACCAGGCCTGAATATTTGAAGCCTTTAGGCAGGAACCAGAATGGCCACCAAAAACACCGCCGAAACCGACACCGACACCGACGGCCCGCTGATCGACCTCAACGAGGCCGACGTCAAAAAGCTGATCGCGCGCGGCAAGAAGCGTGGGTACCTGACCTATGACGAGCTGAATGCGGCGCTGCCGCAGGATGAAATGTCGTCGGAGCAGATCGAGGACATCATGTCGGCGATCAGCGACATGGGCATCAACATCGTCGAGAGCGACGAGGACGTCCAGGAAGAGGCCGAGCAGGAAACCGACGACGAGGTCGACGTCAGCGCCGGCACCGGCTCGCTGTCGAACCCGGCGGTCGAAAAGAAGAAGGAGACGGTCGATCGCACCGACGATCCCGTCCGCATGTACCTGCGCGAAATGGGCGCGGTCGAGTTGCTCAGCCGCGAGGGCGAAATCGCGATCGCGAAGCGCATCGAGGCGGGCCGCGACACGATGATCCTCGGGCTTTGCGAAAGCCCGCTGACCTTCAACGCGATCATCGAATGGTCGAACGCGCTGAACAACGGCGACATGCAGCTGCGTGAGATCGTCGATCTCGAAGCGATGCTGTCGAAGGACCCCGCGCCCGAAAACCTCGACGAGGAGGGCGCCGAGGACGACGGCGAGATCAGCGAAAAGACCGCCGGCGTCTCGTTCAAGGACGAGGACGAAGTCGAGGAAGAACCCGAAGCCGACAGCGACGACGAAGACGGCGAAGGCAGCTCGGGCAAGCGCGAGACGTTCGAGGAAGACGACGAGGACAATACGCTGAGCCTCGCCGCGATGGAGGAACTGCTCAAGCCCGACGCGCTCGAGAAATTCGCGAATATCACGCGCAGCTTCAAGGCCTTCTCGAAGCTGCAGGACGCGCGCCTCGAATCGCTTTCGGGCGGCGAGGAATTCCCAGCGGCCTCGGAAAAGAAATATCACAAGCTGCGCGAGGAACTCACTGCGCAGGTCGAAAGCGTGCAGTTCCACGGCACCAAGATCGAATATCTGGTCGATCAGCTCTACAGCTACAACCGCCGCCTGACCGCGCTCGGCGGCCAGATGCTGCGCCTCGCCGAGCGCCACAAGGTGCCGCGCAAGGCGTTCCTCGACAATTATGTCGGGCGCGAGCTCGAGGAGAATTGGCTCGACCAGGTGTCGGGTCTCGACAAGAAATGGGCCGCCTTCGCCGAGAATGAAGCCGGCGCGGTCGACCGCATCCGCATCGAGATCAGCGAAATCGCGCAAGCCGCGGGCATGAGCCTCGTCGAATTCCGCCGCGTCGTGAACATGGTCCAGAAGGGCGAGCGCGAAGCGCGCATCGCCAAGAAGGAAATGGTCGAGGCGAACCTGCGCCTCGTCATCTCGATCGCGAAGAAGTACACGAACCGCGGCCTG
>JACDQN010000168.1 GCA_015657575.1 Sphingopyxis sp. | reverse complement strand
GGATGGGCGGCGTCGCGACCGCGACCGGCAACGCCTTCATTCTGAAGCCCAGCGAGCGCGATCCCTCGGTGCCCGTGAGGCTGTCGGAGCTGTTCCTCGAAGCGGGCATGCCGAGGGTATTTTCCAGACCGTCCATGGCGACAAGGAAATGGTCGACGCGATCCTCGACCATCCCGATATCGGCGCGGTCAGCTTCGTCGGCTCGTCGGACATCGCGCATTATGTCTACAATCGCGGTGTTGCGAACGGAAAGCGCGTGCAGGCGATGGGCGGCGCGAAGAACCATGGCATCGTCATGCCCGACGCCGACCTCGATCAGGTCGTGAACGACCTGACCGGCGCCGCCTTCGGTTCGGCGGGCGAGCGCTGCATGGCGCTGCCGGTGGTCGTCCCCGTCGGCGAGGACACCGCGAACCGTCTCCGCGACAAGCTGATCCCCGCGATCGAGGCGCTGCGCGTCGGCGTGTCGACCGATGCCGAGGCGCATTACGGCCCCGTCGTGACGCAGGCGCACAAGGAGAAGGTCGAGGGCTGGATCGCCAAATGCGCCGAGGAAGGCGCCGAGCTGGTCGTCGATGGGCGCGGTTTCACCTTGCAGGGACATGAGAAGGGCTTTTTCGTCGGCCCGACTTTGTTCGACCATGTCACGACCGACATGGAATCGTACAAGGAGGAAATCTTCGGCCCCGTGCTGCAGATCGTCCGCGCCCCCGATTTCGAACCGCGCTCGAACTGCCCTCGAAGCATCAATATGGCAATGGCGTCGCGATCTTCACGCGCAACGCCATGCCGCCCGCGAATTCGCGCGCGCGTCAATGTCGGCATGGTCGGCATCAACGTGCCGATCCCGGTGCCCGTCGCCTATCACAGCTTCGGCGGCTGGAAGCGGTCGGCGTTCGGGGACACCAACCAGCATGGCATGGAAGGCGTGAAGTTCTGGACAAAGGTCAAGACTGTCACCGCGCGCTGGCCTGACGGCTCGCCCGACGGCGGCAACGCCTTCGTCATTCCGACCATGGGATAACCCGGCGTTGCTACGCCGGTTGCTTCTCCCCCTGATGCTTCTGTCGCTGCTGCCGGTCCCGGCGGCGGCGCAGAAGATGATCGCGCTGTCGTTCGACGACGTGCCGCGCGGGCGCGGCGCCTTTTTGACGTCCGAAGAACGCACGAAGCGGATCATTGCGCAGATGAAGAAGGCGAAGGCGCCGCAGGCGGCGTTCTTCGTCAACCCCTGCCAGATCGGAACAGGTGACGGTGTCGGCGGGGCCGAGCGGATCGCCGCCTATGTCGCCGCGGGCCATGTGATCGCCAACCACAGCTGCACCCACCCGCATCTGAACGCGACCACCGCCGAGGCCTATCTCGCCGACATCGACACTGCCGAGGCCTGGCTGAAGGACCGGCCCGGCCATCGGCCCTGGTTCCGCTTCCCTTTCCTCGACGAGGGCGGGCGCGACAAGGCGAAGCGCGACGCGGTGCGTGCGGGGCTTGCGGCTCGCGGTCTTCGCAACGGCTATGTCACCGCGGAAAGCTCTGACTGGCGTCTCGAATCGCTGACAGCCCAAGCCGTACGCGAGGGCAGGTCGATCGACCGCAAGGCGCTGGGCGAGCTTTACGTCCGCTGGCACGTCGAGGCGGCAGATTTTGCGGACATGTTGCTGCAAAAGGCGACCGGGCGCCAGCCAGTGCAGATGATGCTTCTCCACGAAACCGACCTCGCCGCGCTCCATATCGGTGACCTGATCCGCGCGCTCCGCAAGGCGGGCTGGACGATCGTCAGCGCCGACACCGCTTATGCCGATCCGCTTGGCAGCGCGATGCCCGATACGCCCTTTGCGGCGGGAACTTTGACCGAGGCGCTTGCGTGGGAACGCGGCCTGCCTGCGCCGCGCTGGTATCGTTATAACGAGGAGGGGCCGGCGACGGCCGAATTCCGCGCCAAGGTGCTGCGCGAAGGAGGGGGCGAATGAAACCCGCATCGCCTGCCGGGCATTTCCTGTTCGAAGGAGATGCGAAAATGACCCGCTTGATGCTTCCCGCCGCCTGCCTGCTGCTCGCTGCCTGCGGCGGCGGCGACGATCGCTCCGAGCCCGAGGACAGTGCAACGATCAGCCCGGTGCAAAAGGCCGAACGCCCGGTCCCTGCCGAAACGTCGCAAGAGGAGGTCGATGCCGACCTGCCCGAAGCGGCCGTCGAGGCGCCTGCGAAGACCGAAAGCGGAAGCGTTCCCGCCGATGGCAAGAGCATCCCCGCCGCGATCCGCGGCCGCTGGGCGCTCAAGGTCGCCGACTGCACGGCGAAGAAAGGTACCGATCTCACCGCGCTGACGATCGATGCGACCGATTTGCGCTTCTATGAATCGCATGGCGAGCTCGCCCGCGTTCGTGAGAGCGACGCGAACCATATCGTCGCCGATTACAAGTTCAGCGGCGAGGGGATCGAATGGGATCGCCGCATGCAGCTCGAGCTTGCCGACGGCGGCAAGACGCTGGTGCGCCGCGACTTCGGCGAGGGTGCCGCGGCGGGCGCGATGCGCTATACGCGCTGCGCCGGATGACGGTTTTGAAAGGAAGACTCACGATGGACATTCGCCTGTTCGCATTTGCCGCCGCTCTGCCGCTCGCCGCCTGCGCGACCAGCGAGACGCCCGTCGAGACGCCCCCGGCTCCGCCGGCCGAGATGAGCTGCAAGGCCGATGCGGCGCAAAGCTATGTCGGCCAGACCGCAACGCCCGACCTCGGCGGCGCGATCGTCAAGGCGACCGGTGCGCGCACCTTGCGTTGGGGTCCGCCGCGCTCGGCGATGACGATGGACTATCGTCAGGACCGGGTGAATGTGATGTACGACGACGCCTACAAGATCACGCAGGTCACCTGTGGCTGATCCGACACGGCGTAATCACAGCTCCGCATCCCCGTTCGAACCCGTCTATGGCTACAGCCGCGCGGTTCGGGTGGGGAACCGGATCGACGTGGCGGGCTGTGCGCCGGTCGAGCCCGATGGCTCGTCGACGCCCGGCGATGCGGGCGTGCAGGCGGCGCGCTGTCTGACGATCATCCGCGAGGCGTTGGAGGCGCTCGGCGGCTCGCCTGCCGACGTCGTGCGTACGCGCATGTATATCACCGATCCCGCCGACGCCGATCTCGTCGGCCGCGCGCATGGCGCGATGTTCGGCGACATCCGCCCCGCATCGACGATGCTCGTTATCCCCGCGCTGATCCGCCCCGAGTGGAAAGTCGAAATCGAAGCCGAAGCCATCCTTATCGAGAAGACCGCATGACCGACCAGTTCCAGCTTACCGACGACCAGCTCGCCATCCAGGATATGGCGCGCAAGTTCACCGCCGACCGCATCACGCCCTTTGCAGCCGAATGGGACGAGAAACATCATTATCCCGTCGAGGTGTGGAAGGCCGCGGGCGAACTCGGCTTCGGCGCCATTTACGTGGCCGAGGAATCGGGCGGCATCGGGCTCGGCCGATTGGAAGCGGCGCTGATCATGGAAGCGATGGCCTATGGCTGCCCGGCGACCAGCGCTATGTCTCGATCCACCAATATGGCGACGTGGATGATCGACCGCTTCGGCGGCGCGGAGATCAAGG
>JACDQN010000167.1 GCA_015657575.1 Sphingopyxis sp. | reverse complement strand
CCGTCACCCCGGATCAAGTCCGGGGTGACGAGGGTGGTTAAACGACGTCCCTACCCCACCCCATAGCCTGACGTGGCAGAGCGGCCGGGCCGCAGCTAAAGCCTGACCTTTGCCTCGAGTTCGCGGCGCGCGGCGAGATATTGCGCTTCGAGTTCGGCGACGAAGTCGGCCACTGGCCGTACGGCAGTGACCGAACCGATACCCTGGCCCGAGCCCCAGATGTCCTTCCACGCCTTGGCCTTGGTGTTGCCGCCCGAGCCGAAGTTCATCGTCTTGAGGTCACCTTCGGGAAGATTCTCGGGATCCATGCCCGCAGCGACGATCGACTGGCGGAGGTAATTTCCGTGCACCCCGGTAAAGAGGTTCGAATAGACGATATCGGCGGCGCGTCCCTCGACGATGCCGTCCTTATAGCCTTGGTCGGCGTTGGCTTCGGCGGTCGCGATGAAGGCACTGCCGATATAGGCGAGGTCGGCGCCGCATGCCTGCGCGGCTAGGATCGAGCGGCCGTGGCCGATCGCGCCTGACAGCGCGACGGGGCCGTCGAACCATTCGCGGATTTCCTGCACCAGCGCGAAAGGCGACTGGCGCCCCGCATGGCCGCCCGCGCCCGCCGCGACGGGGATCAGGCCATCGGCGCCCTTTTCGACCGCCTTGCGCGCAAAGCGGTCGTCGATGACATCGTGGAGCGTGATGCCGCCCCAGCTGTGGACCGCCTGGTTCAGTTCCTCGCGGGCGCCGAGCGAGGTGATGGTGATCGGCACCTTCCACTTGGCGCAGGTCGCGATATCCTGTTCGAGCCGGTCGTTCGACTTATGGACGATCTGGTTCACCGCATAGGGTGCCGAGAGGCGGTCGGGATTGTCGCGGTCCCACGCCGCAAGTTCCTCGGTGATCTGATGCAGCCATTCGTCGAGCAGCGATTGCGGGCGGGCGTTAAGGGCGGGGAAGCTGCCGACGACGCCGGCCTTGCACTGCGCGATCACGAGTTCGGGCCCCGACACGATGAACAGCGGCGAGCCGATGACGGGCAGGCGCAGGCGGTCGAAAATCGGGGGAAGGGCCATGAATCAGTCTCTCCAGTTGCGGTTTGAAACTGACCTTAACGTAAACGGAAAGCCGCGCAAGGGGGATCAGGCGGCCGCCAGCATGGCGCCCCTGGCGACCTTCATATCCTGCACCGGCGGGCAGCCGAACATGCGCCGATATTCGCGCGTGAATTGCGGGACGCTTTCATAACCCACCGCGAAGGCGGCGCTGCTGGCGTTCGCGCCCTCGGCGAGCATCTGCCGGCGGGCGTCGATCAGCGGCGGATGGTGCAGAGAAGGTCGGTCATGGCATACTTATAGGCTTCGCTGGGCCGCGTCGGTGTCGCAGACGACATCGGGCCGATGGTCGCGAGCCGGCTGTCCGAGGACAATCGCTGGGTCACCGCTCGGCGGATCGAGGTGTCGGGCGACCAGGGCATCTGATCGACGATCCTCTTCGGGATCGGGGCGCCGGGTCACTCCGGCGCCCTTATTCGTTCCAGTCGATGCGATAAAGGTCGAGGCGGCGGTCGGCGAGATTGCGGACGGCGCCGTCGGTGCGCGCTTGCCGGAGGTCGGCGAGCGAGAGGTCGGCGATCGCCATGCCTTCGGCGTTCGGCGTGACCTCGGCGGCAATGCCGTCGCGGTCGAAGGGTATGTCCGATGGGGTCAGGATCGCGCTTTCGGCGTGGTGGATGTCCATGTTGGCGACATTGGGCAGATTGCCGGTGACGCCCGCGGTGACGACATAACATTGATTTTCGACTGCGCGGGCGGCGCAGCAATAGCGCACGCGCAGGTGCCCGCGGCGGTCGTCGGTGCAATAGGGGACGAAGAGGATTTCGGCGCCCCGATCGACGAGACGGCGGGGAAGTTCGGGAAATTCGCTGTCGTAACAGATCATGACGCCGATCGGGCCGCAGTCGGTGTCGATGACGTCGGCGTCGCGCGCGGTGCCGCCCTCGATGCCCCAGGCGGCGCGTTCGGACGGCGTGGGGTGGAGCTTGTCGCGGTGGTGGACGCTACCGTCGCGGAGGAAGATGTGGCAGCGGTTGCGCGTCGCGCCGGTTGCGATACGAACGGGGTGCGAGCCGCCGATGATGTTGATGCGATGCCGGACGGCGAGATCGCCCATGAAGGCGGTGAAGCGCGGGGTGAGGGCGGCGATCGCCGCGATCGCCTCGGCCGCCGGCAGACGGTCGCCTGCCGAGAGCAGTTGCATCGGGAAGAGTTCGGGGAAAGCGATGAAATCGCAGCCATAATCGGCGGCCGACAGAAGGAAATATTCCACCTGGCTTTCGAGATCGCCGGGCCCCGATATGCCGCGCAGGCCATATTGTACCGCGGCGACGCGGACGCGGTCGGGGCGCGAAGGGGCGGTAACGGACTGGGTCATGGCGCGTCTTTTATTCCGGGGGTGCGGGCGCTGTCCATCTTGATCGCGGCGCCGCGAGCCGACATGGTGCGCCGATGCAGGCGAGGTTCGACAGCATCGGCGACGAGGCGCAGCCGCTGTGCATCCTCGACGATTTCGCCCCCGATCCCGACGCGCTGCGCGCCGCGGCGGACGCGGCGGTGTTCGAGCCGGCGCTCCACCATTATCCGGGGGTGCGCGCCACGTTGCCCCCCGCCTATCTGGCGACGCAATTGCCTCTGATCGCGGCGGCCGCGGCAGAGGCGTTCGGACGGCGCGGTGCGGTGACGGTGATCGACGCGAGCTTTTCGATCGTATCGACCCCTGCCGATGCGTTGGAGGTCGCGCAGCGCCTGCCGCACGTCGATGCCTTCACGGCGGATCGCATTGCGCTCGTCCATTATCTGGCCCCCCCGAACCAGCCCGGCGCCGGCGACGGCACGGCCTTCTTTCGACATCGAGCGACGCGGTTCGAGACGATCGACGAGGCGCGGCGCGAGCTTTACTTTCGCCATCTCGACACCGAGCTGCGCCACCGCGGCCCCCCTCCCGCCGCCTATGTCGCGGGCGATACGCCACTTTTCGAATGCTTGCGGGTGGTGCCGGCGCGCTATAACCGGGCGCTGCTCTATCGCAGCCGCAATCTGCACAGCGGAGCGATTTCGCCCGATGCGTTGCTGTCGCCCGATCCGCGGGCGGGCCGGTTGACGGTCACCGCTTTCCTGTCGGTGGGGTGAGCGCCCGAACCCGGCGTCGGATCACGCGGTCTTTGCCGCCGCGATCCGTTCCTTTTCGGCGCGCAATTCTTCGGTGTGGAGCAGCTTGTCGGCCATCGCCCGCCACGCCGCGGCGGCGCGCAGGTTGCGGTCGCGGACCTGAGTCAGCGCCGATGCCTCGGCCTCGGCCGTGCATTTTTCGGCCTGGGTGCGATAGAATTCGATGGTGGCCGACATGGCTGCTTCCTTAAGTTTTGGGGTCGATCAATCGACCATATCGGCGATCAGGCGCCGGAGCTCGCGGCGCGAAAGCGTCGGGCGGCGGCGGCGCGGCGGGTTCGCCGTCTGGGCCTTGCCGGCCAGCGACAGCGCGGGCAGAGCGGGAAAAATCGAATTATTGGTAAACATAGTCATCATCTTTATCTTTGTTTTAAAAGGAAAATTATTGGGTTGGAGGGTGGAAGGAAGCGCCTCGAAAGGCGCGGCGGCGATCATCGCCGGCGGGCCGGATGCGCAGGACGCGCCCCGGCCGACCGGACGGACGAACGAGGGTCAGGCCTGCTGCAGGTTGACCGCCGAAACCTTGCCGTTGCGGCCGGTTTCGAGTTCGTAGGAAACGCGCTGTTCCTTGTTCAGCGTATCCATGCCCGCGGCCTGGACCGCGGTGATGTGGACGAAGCTGTCGCCCGAGCCGTCTTCATTTTCGATGAAGCCATAGCCCTTGTCCTGGTTGAAGAATTTTACGGTGCCGATCGGCATGGGGTGTTTCCTTTCACGAGAAACGGGAATCCAGCGGCAACAGCGCCGCTGAAGCTGGTAGCGTGTGAAGGGAAGATTGTGCCCCAAGGGGCCGTCAAATTCCGTCGCAGGCGACGTTAGCGGCACGGATATGGGGCTTTTTTCCCGAAAAGTCAAGGTTAGGACCCTAGGCGATGCGGACGGACAAAAGGGGGGCGACCGGCTGGCCGCCCGCCCCCCTTCATTCAGCGGAAAGCGATCAGAAACGTTCGCCGACCATCTCCTCGCTCTTCGCCCACAACGCCTTCGCATTGTCGGGGTCGAGCGCATAGGCACGGACGCCGGCCCGCAGCCCGTCACCCTCGACGCGTTCTGCGACATGGCAATCCTCGAGGTAGCGCCCGCCGACCTCGGCCGGATCGGCGACCGCCGCGGCCCAGACCGAAGTCGCCGCGCCCTGCGGGATCGACTTGAATTCGAACTCCTCACCGCCCGTCGCGCGCGCGGTGGCGTTGATCTGTTCGAGCAGCGCTTCGAGCGCGCCGTCGTCGAGATGGCGCGCCAGCTCGGTGTGGATGCCGCCGGGGTGGAGTGCCGTGGCGCGCACGCCGCGATGCTTGTGGCGGCGGTCGAACTCGACCGCGAAGAGGATGTTCGCGGTTTTCGCGCGGCCATAGGCGATCCACGGATCATAATCGCCGTTATCGAAATTCGGATCGTCGAGGTTGACGTCGGAGAAGCGGTGCCCCGACGAGGCGAGGCTGACGAGACGGCCGCCGTCCTTGATCAGCGATGCGATGCGATTGACGAAGGTGAAGTGGCCGAGATGGTTGGTGCCGAACTGCGTTTCGAAACCGTCTTCGGTCTTACCGAAGGGCGTGGCCATCACGCCGGCGTTGGTGATGACGACGTCGAATTCGCGGCCGTCGGCGTTCAGCTTATCGGCGGCGGCGCGGATGCTGGCAAGCGATGCGAGGTCGAGCTGGATCAGCTCGAAGCTGCCGCCGCTCTGTGCAGCGGCGTCGCGGACGACGGCGGTCGCTCCTTCGGCTTTGGTCAGGTCGCGCGCGGCGCCGACGACGTCGGCGCCATGGGCTACGAGTGCGCGGGCGGTTTCGACGCCGAGTCCGGCCGAGACGCCGGTGACGAGGAAGCGCTTGCCCGACAGGTCGACGCCCGAAAGCACGTCGTCGGTGGTCGATGTCGCATTGAACTGGGTCATGAAACACTCCTTGGATATGCAGGGCGGAAAGGGGATGCCCTGTCCCGGCCAAGATGGGGGCGCGGTCTATCGACGCGGTGCCCGATCATGGCATCTGCTTGCCTATTCCTATCAATTCCGTGCGGCGTGGGTGCGGCGCCTTGCGCGCGGGCGCGCGGTATCCGATGTTGGCGCCATGAAAGAACGCCTCGAATCGATCTGCGCGCAGGTGCTGTGCCATGCGGTTTCTCCCTATTTCGAAACGCCCATCCCGCGGCTGGTCGTCGCGACGCAGTGTGCGCCGACCAGTGGGATCGCGACCGTCTATGAACCCGTCACCTGCCTGATCCTGCAGGGCGCGAAGCAGGTCGTGATTGGCGATCAAGTGCTGCGATACGATGCGTCGAGCTATTTCGTCGCCTCGCTCGACCTGCCCGCGGTCGGCCGGGTGGTCGAGGCGAGCCCCGACAATCCCTATGTCGCCGCGGCGCTGCGCATCGACCGCGCCGCGCTTGCCGACCTGATCGCGAGCATGGACCCTGCGGGCATCGGCCATGCGGCGCCGGGCGACCTCGCGGGCTTTGCCGTCGCGTCGGTGACCGAGGAACTGATCGAGGCCTGGGCGGGGCTGCTCGGACTGCTCGACCGGCCGGGCGACGTCGCGATGCTGGCGCCGATGCGCGAGCGCGAGATCCTCTATCGCCTGTTGCAGGGGCCGCTGGGGCATCAGCTTTGCGCGATCGCACAGGAGGACAGCCGGCTGTCGCGGGTACGCCGCGCGATCCTGTGGATGCACGAGCATTATGAGGAGATGCTGCGCACGTCGGCGCTGGCGGAGATTGCAGGGATGAGCGTCGCCTCCTTTCATCGGCATTTCAAGGCGGCGACCGCGATGAGCCCGTTGCAGTTCCAGAAGACGCTGCGGCTGCATGCCGCGCGGCGGTTGCTCGCCGGCGGCAGCGAGACGAGCCGTGCGGCCTATTCGGTCGGATATGAAAGCGCGTCGCAGTTCAGCCGCGAATATAGCCGCGCGTTCGGCATGCCCCCGTCGCGCGACGCCGAGCGATTGCGCGGGATGGTGCAGGTCGGGGTGGCGGTTTAGGCTCCTGAATCCCCCCCTGTGGCCGCAGGACATGGGGAGAGGGAGGGGGACGGTCGTCGCAGGCGATGGTAGAGGGGCGGCGAGTTCGCTTGATCGCCCCTCCGTCAGCGCTGCGCCAAAGACGCCGTTTATCCTGAGCGCCTGCAAGGCAGTCGAAGGGCGCTGCCACCTCCCCATTGCTGCGCAGCTGGGAGGATTCAACCACTCGCCGATTTCCGCGCCTTTCCGCCTTCCGGCACCGGGTCGTTCGCCGGGGCGGGGAGCCCGAAGAAGGCGCGGCGGGCGGCCTCGCCGGCGCGGCGCAGCGGGGCATAGGCTTTGGTCAGCGCCGCTTCCCAGGCGAT
>JACDQN010000166.1 GCA_015657575.1 Sphingopyxis sp. | reverse complement strand
GGGTAAGGTCAGATCGTCGAAGTCCAGGCAAGCGCCAGAGGCGCGACCTATGACGAGGAAGGCCTGCTGCGCCTGCTGCGCCTCGCGCGCATCGGCTGTACCGACATCTTCGCCGCGCAGGCGAAGGCAGCAGGGCGCTAAACATCCTTCGTCACCCTCGAACGAGGCGCGTAGCTCGTTCGACTTGATCCGGGGTCCACGACGCCGAAGCTGGAATGGATGCCGGATCAAGTCCGGCATGACGAATGTTGAGAGATTCGATCATGACCCACCGCAAACTGGAACCCGGCAAACTCGTCATTGCGAGCCACAATGCGGGCAAGGTGCGCGAAATTCGCGCGCTGCTCGAACCCTTCGGGATCGAACCTATATCGGCGGGCGACCTCGGTCTTCCCGAGCCGGAAGAGACCGGCACGACCTTCGCCGAAAATGCGCTGCTGAAGGCGCATGCGAGCGCGTCGGCCTCATGCCTGCCCGCGCTCGCCGACGACAGCGGCCTCGAAGTCGCGGCGCTCGGCGGCCGCCCCGGCGTCTACACCGCCGACTGGGCGGAGCGGCAATGGTTCGAGGGCGAGCCCGGAAAGAACTGGGCGGGACGCGACTGGTATATGGCGATGGGCAAGGTCGAAGGTCTGCTCGCCGAACAGGGCCCCGACGTCGACCGCAGCGCGCGCTTCGTCTGCACCCTCGCGCTGGCTTGGCCCGATGGGCATGCCGAACTGTTCGAGGGCAGGGCGGAGGGCAGCCTGACCTGGCCGCCACGGGGGAAGCTGGGATTTGGTTATGATCCTGTGTTCGTTCTGACCGGTAACGCACTGACTTTCGCTGAAATCGATCCGGCGGACAAGCACGCGATCAGCCACCGCGCTGATGCTTTTGCGAAGCTGGTGGCAGGCGCGTTCTAAACTATCGAAACGTCAGGCGCGAAACCTGATCTTGCCGTCGATCACGACAAACCGCGATCGATCACCCTTTTCGCGCATGTCCCAAAGCGCCTGTTTTCGGCATTCGGGATCGTGGTTGATGCGGCGGGCGATCAGCCTTCGCATCTCATTATCGGCAAAGATCAAGTCATGCGCGCCGTCGATGCTCACACCGAATTTTTCGCGTGTGCGCTTAATCAGCTGGATGAAGTCCTGATTGGCGATGTCCATGGCGACCCTCCGAACAGAGCCTAGCCAGGCAGACAATTGCTGAAAAGTGACTATATCGCCCCACATGGCCGAACCGCTCGCCCTTTATGTCCATTGGCCCTTTTGCGTCAGCAAATGCCCCTATTGCGACTTCAACAGCCATGTGCGCGAGCGCGTCGATCAGGCGGTATGGCGCGAGGCGTTGCTTGCCGATCTGCGGCATGAGGCGGCCCTGCTCCCCGGCCGCCCGGTGTCGTCGATCTTCTTCGGCGGCGGTACGCCCAGCCTGATGCCGCCTGAAACCGTCGCGGCGGTGATCGCGGCGGCCGAGAGCGCATGGGGCCTCGCCGACGACGTCGAGATCACGCTGGAGGCCAACCCCAATTCGGTCGAGGTCGCCAATTTCGCTGATCTAGCCGCCGCGGGCGTCAACCGCGTGTCGATCGGCGTCCAGAGCTTCGATGCGCAAATCCTTGAATTTCTGGGCCGGGCGCACAGCGGCGACGAGGCGCGGCGCGCGATCGCGGCGGCACAGGAGCATTTCGCGCGCGTCAGCTTCGACCTGATCTATGCGCGCCCCGGACAGACGCTCGCGGCGTGGGAGGCCGAGTTGGACGACGCGCTGGCGTTCGGGACGGGCCACCTCTCGCTCTATCAGCTGACCATCGAACCCGGCACGCGCTTCGCGACGCTCGCGGCAAAGGGTGATCTCGTCATCCCCGACGGCGACGCCGCCGCCGACCTGTTCGACGCGACGCAGGCGATCACGCGCGCGGCTGGCTTGCCGCGCTACGAGGTGTCGAACCATGCGCGCCCGGGTGAGGAGAGCCGCCACAATCTCACCTATTGGCGTTACGGCGATTATGCCGGGGTCGGGCCCGGCGCGCACGGCCGCCGCCTGCGCCAGGCGACCGAGCGGCACAAGAAGCCCGAAAATTTCACCGCGGCGGTCGCGCGCAACGGTCATGGGCTGAAGGTCGAGAGCGACCTCCCCGCGCGGGAACGCGCGACCGAGGCGATGCTGATGGGGCTGCGCCTGACCGAAGGGATCGATCTTGCGCGCGTCGAGGCGCGCAGCGGGCTTGCGCGCGAGGCGTTCGTCGATGCCGAAGCGGTGGAACAATTGGCAGGGCAAGGGTTGATGCGGCAGGATGGCGACCGGCTCGCGGTGACCGACGACGGCATATTGCTTCTCGACTCGATCCTTTCCGAGGTTGTTCGCACAAGCTAAGACTTTCCAAAGCCCGTTCGCCCTGAGCTTGTCGAAGGGCCGTTCTTCCTTTGCGAGGCTGGAAGAAGAACGGGGCTTCGACAAGCTCAGCCCGAACGGAATGGATGTTGGCTGACGGACTGATCCGCGACTGGGACGCCCATCTGGCGCATGAAAAGCGCCGGTCGGAGCATACCCGCCGCGCCTATATCGCGACCGCAGAGCGTTTCTGCGCCTTCCTGTCGCACCACCGCGGCGGCGCGGTCGATGCGCGGCTGCTGACATCGCTCACCCCGAACGACCTTCGGTCCTATCTCGCCGACCGCCGCGCCGGGGGGCTCGGCAATGCGTCGGCGGCGCGCGAATTGTCGGCGCTGCGCAGCTTCCTGCGCTTTGTCGGCGGATCGAACGCCGGCGTACCGCAAATGCGCGGGCCGCGCGTCAAAAAGGGGCTGCCGCGCCCCGTCGCGCCCGCCGAGGCGCTGACCCTTGCGCAGGATGTCGAGGACAATGCCCGCCAGGGCTGGGTCGGCGCGCGCGATTTTGCGCTGCTTTTGCTACTCTATGGCGCCGGCCTGCGCATCGGCGAGGCGCTGGCGCTCACCGGCGCGGTGCTGCCGCTCGGCGACACGGTGCGCGTCACCGGCAAGCGCAACAAGACCCGCATCGTCCCGATCCTGCCGGCCGTTTCCTCCGCCGTATCGCGTTACGTCGAGGCGTGCCCATGGCCCATTGCTAAGGAAACGCCGCTCTTCCTCGGCGCGCGCGGGGGCGCGCTCCAGCCTGGCGTCGTGCGCGCAAGCGTCCGGTCGGCACGGCGCGCGTTGGGGCTGCCCGAGCGCACGACGCCGCATGCGCTGCGCCACAGTTTCGCGACGCACTTGCTGGCGGGCGGCGCAGATCTGCGCAGTCTTCAGGAATTGCTCGGCCATGCAAGCCTTGCGTCGACGCAGGTCTATACAGCGGTCGATGCCGCGCACCTGCTCGACATATACCGTGCGGCGCATCCGCGCGCGTGACGCCATGGCGGCTATGGGGTGGTTTCCAGACACTCGTCATCCCGGACTTGATCCGGGATCCACCACTTCTGCGCGGCTATCGATCCCGGATCAAGTCCGGGATGACGATGAAACTAAGGTCCGCAATCGGCCGTCTCGAGACCACGACCATCCCACCTCGCGGAGATACCGGCGACAGGTCAATTGCGCGGCGTCTTGGGTTTCCAGGTCACAACGCGGTAGACGTAAAGCAGGACCAGCGAGCCAATCGCAACCAGCGCGAGCGGCCCGATGAAGCGGTCGACCTCGGCGAACTGCTTGCCGAACCACGATCCCGCGCCCGCGAGGGCGGCAATCCAGATCGTCGAACCGGCGGCGGTCCAGATCAGGAATTTGACTTGCGACATCTTCACCATGCCCGCCGGCAGCGACACCATGGTGCGCGCGATCGGCAGGAACCGGCAGACGAAGACGATGCCCGAACCATAGCGGACGAACCAGTCGTGCAATTTCTCGACCTCGTCCCAGTCGAGCGTCAGCCAGCGGCCATAGCGGTCGATGAGCGGCTTCAACCGCTCGTAACCGACCCAGCGGCCGATGGCGTACCAGACATAATTGCCCAGCGTCGTTCCAGCGACCGCGACCGCCACCAGCGTCCAGTAATCGAACCGCCCCTTGCCGACCATCACGCCGCCAAGGCCCATGATCACCTCCGAAGGGATCGGCGGGAACACATTTTCGAGGAACATCAGGATGAAAATCCCGAGATAGCCCCACGACTGGACGAGATTGAGGATGAAATCGGTCATGGAATATGGGCGTCCTGCAAGAGGTCAGCGAAGGCGGCGCGCGATGGCGTCCCAGATCAGCCCCGCAGTATCGCTGTTGTTGAAACGGTCGATCGCGACGATGCCGGTGGGCGAGGTGACGTTGATTTCGGTCAGCCATTCGCCGCCGATCACGTCGATGCCGACGAAGACCAGCCCGCGCGTCCGCAGCTCGGGGCCGAGCGCGGCGCAGATTTCCCTCTCGCGCGGGGTCAGCTCGGTCGCCTCCGCATAGCCGCCGACCGCGAGGTTCGAACGGAATTCGCCTTCGCCCGGCCGGCGGTTGATCGCGCCCGCGACCTCGCCGTCGACGAGCACGATGCGCTTGTCGCCCTCGCTGACGCTCGGCAGGAATTGCTGGACCATGAAGGGTTCGGGCCACACCTGACCGAACAGCTCGACCAGCGCGCCGAGATTGCTGCCGTCGGCATCGACACGGAACACCGCCTTGCCGCCGTTACCGTGCAGCGGCTTGATGACGACCGCGCCGTAACGCGCCTGGAAATCCTTCACCGCGGCGAGGTCGCGGGTGACCATCGTCGGCGGCATGAACTGCGGAAAATCGAGTACGAAGACCTTTTCGGGCGCGTTGCGGACCGACACGGGGTCGTTGACGACAAGCGTCTCTCCGGCGATCCGCTCGAGCAGCCAGGTGCCGGTCAGATAGCCGAGGTCGAAGGGCGGGTCCTGCCGCATCAGCACGACATCGATGTCGCGGCCGAGGTCGAGCGTCACCTCGTCGCCGAACTTGTAATGCGCCCCCGCCTCACGCTGCGCCGCGATCACGCGGTGCGCGCGCGTCGTCAGCCGCGCGGCCTCCCAGGTCAGCCCGCGTACGTCGTAATGATAGAGTTCGTAGCCGCGCTCGAGCGCCTTCAGCATCAGATGGAAGCTACTGTCTCCCCCGATGTTGATGCCGTCCATCGGGTCCATTTGCACCGCAGCGCGCAAGGTCATTATATCTTCCTCAGGGTTGCCAGACGTGGACCAGATGGCGCGGCAGGCGGCGCGGCGCAAGCAGCATCACGTCGATCCTGATATCATCCTGCGGCCGGGCGAAGCGATGGCGCAGCATTTCGGTCGCGGCCGCGACGCGGCGCAGTCGATAGGGGTCGATCGCCAGGTCGAGGTCTTCCGCGCGGTCGCGCCATTTGACCTCGATGAACGCGACGATGCGGCCACGGCGGGCGACCAGGTCGACTTCGCCGACGGGAACGCGCAGCCGCTCGCCCACTATGCGCCAGCCATGGAGGCGCAGCCACCAGGCCGCGCGGCGTTCGGCCCTGCGTCCGCGCGCTTCGGCGGCGGCGCGGTTCAAGCGCTCTCCTTGAGCGTCAGCGCGCGGGCGTAAACTTCATGCCGGTCGCGCCCGAAACGCTTCGCGACCGCCTTGGCGGCCTGCGCGATGGGGCGGTCGGCCATCACCTCGCGCAGCGCAGCGTCGAGCGTCGCATCGTCGGCTTCCTCGGCCACTGCCTCGCCCGGTGGGCCGACGATGACGACGATCTCGCCCTTCGGCGGTGCATGCTCATAACGCGCGGCGAGTTCGGTGAGCGTGCCCGTCACGCATTCCTCGAACATCTTGCTGATCTCGCGCGCGACCGCCGCTTCGCGATTGCCGAGCCCTTCGGCCATTGCCGCGAGCGAAGCCGAAAGCCGCGGCCCGCTTTCGTAGAAGACGAGCGTCGCACGCAACCCGGCGAATTCGGCGAGCGTGTCCGCCCGGGCCTTCGCCTTGTTCGGCAGGAAGCCCGCGAACAGGAAACGGTCGCTGGGCAGCCCCGACAGGGTGATCGCGGCAATCGCGGCGCAAGGGCCGGGCAGGGTGGTGACGTGCCGCCCCGCGGCGCGCGCATCGCGCACCAGCTTGTATCCCGGATCCGAAATTAGCGGCGTACCGGCATCCGACACCAAAACGACAACTTCGCTCTCCATCCGCGCAACCAGCGCGGCGCGCGTGCGTTCGTCGCTATGATCATGATAGGGGGTCATCGGCACACGCAAACCCAGATGCGACAGCAGTTTCGCGGTCACCCGCGTATCCTCTGCGGCGATCACGTCGGCGGAGGCGAGCGTTTTTGCCGCTCGCGCGCCGATGTCGCCAAGGTTGCCGATAGGCGTCGCAACGATATAGAGACCGGGTAAGGGAGAATCTGAGATGGTCGAATCTGGCATGATGCCGAAAATGGCAGAAACTGCCCCCCACTGCCAGTTGGACACGCGCCAAAATCATGCGTCGCCCCGCCGCCGGATATTGCGCGGGATCGGTGTAGTGGCGATGGCAGGGTTGCTCGCGGCGTGTCAGGTGGTTCCCAAATCCAATGGTCCTGCGACCCCGCCGCCGCCGACCGATCCGACCGACAATGTCGGCCCGGGCCTGCCCACCGATACCGATCGCCACCGCGTCGCGCTGCTCGTGCCGCAGACGGCGCCAACGCCGATGTCGGAACCGCGATCGCCAATGCGACGACGCTGGCGCTGCTCGATTCGCGCACCGAACGCGT
>JACDQN010000165.1 GCA_015657575.1 Sphingopyxis sp. | reverse complement strand
TGTTCATCATCGATGTCTGGATCTGGATCGCGCTTGCCGTATCGCTGTGGCTTTCGCTTCGTCGCGAGCGCGCGGCGATGGGAACTGGCAACGCCCTGCATGGGTAGGCTTTACGGCGGTTTCCGCCTACATTCTCGCCAATGGTCTGCTCACCGGCTACGCCGAGGCGCGCGCCGCAAAGGCGCTGTCGGTAGCGGGCAACACACAGATCGACCTGATCGTCGCCAGCCCACCGCCGCTCCGTTTCTGGCAGCGCGATATTTTCTGGCGCGGCACCGTCGCGGGGCGTCACGAAGCGGGCACGCTGCCGCTGGACTTTGCGCGCAGTTTCGATGTGCTCGATGCGGCGGAGGCTTCCTATTCAACGCACGCGAATGACCCGCGCATCGCGGCGGCAGCAGCGCACAGCGCGGGCGCGCGTTCCTTCCTGTTCTGGTCGCGCATGCCGATCGCCGAATTCGCGCCCGATGGAACGGTAACGCTGACCGATCAGCGATACCGCCATCCACTTGCCGTCGATCGCTTCAAAGTCGTCGTGCCGGCAGAAAAATAAGTGAAATAGCGGTTTCGGCGAGGAAATGTGACGTCATGAAAGCGTGTCGCGCACGATTGTCATGTCATGCAGTTTGCGGCACAAACGGTTTATGAACACGCATGTCAGTCCACGTCGGGGCAAGGCGTTGCTGCGAGCCGACCGGGCCTATCGGTCGGGCGGGGTCTTTGCGCGGTTGGCGGCGCTGGCACCGTCTGGCCTGTTCCACCGCATGCTCGACCGGATCGATGCGGGGTTGATGCATGGGACGATCGAGGGGCATCTGCCCGACGGCAGTTTGCGGCTGCTCGGCGGACGCGGACGCGGGCCGGTGGCGGTCGTGCACATCCACCGCTGGGCGGCGCTGGCGCGGCTGGCGCTGTCAGGGTCGGTCGGATGGTATCGCGCGTGGGAAAAGGGCGAATGGTCCTCGCCCGATCCGGTACCCTTGTTCGACCTGTTCATGCGCAACGGCGAGTCGCTCGGCGACGCGGGCCGCGCGCGCGGGCCGTGGCGCTGGGTGAACAAGGCCATCCATTCGCTGAACCGCAACGATCGGCGCGGGGCGCGGCGAAACATTCACGCCCACTATGATTTGGGCAATGATTTCTATAGTTTGTGGCTCGATGCCCGCATGAACTATTCGAGCGCATTGTTCCTCAAGCCCGATCAGACGCTCGAAGAAGCGCAGACCGCCAAGGTGGATGCCATTCTCGACCGGCTCGACCTGCGCTCGGGCAGCCGGCTGCTCGAAATCGGCTGCGGCTGGGGCGCGCTCGCCGAGCGCGCAGTCGAGCGGCACGATGTGCTTTACATCGGTATCACGCTGTCCCCGGCGCAGGCCGAAATCGCGGGGGCGCGGCTTGATGCGGTCGATTTGACGCGCCGGTCGCGGATCGAACTTTGCGACTATCGCGACGCGCGCGGCCCCTATGATGCGATCGCCAGTGTCGAGATGGTCGAGGCGGTCGGCGAGGCTTATTGGCCTGCCTATCTCGACGCCATTGCGCGGCTGCTGCGGCCGGGTGGCAAGGCGGCGCTCCAATATATCCTGATCAGCGATGCGCTGTTCGACCGCTATACGGCGAGTAGCGACTTCATTCAGGCCTATATCTTTCCGGGTGGTTGCCTGATTTCCGAGAGCCGGTTCCGCGCGCTCGCCGAGGCGCGCGGCCTTGCCTGGCGCGACGTGCGCCGGTTTGGCCGCGACTATGCCGAGACGCTCCGCCAATGGCGCGAGCGTTTCGACACCGTGGTTGCGGCGGGGGACTTGCCCACGGGCTTTGACGACCGGTTCGTGCGGCTCTGGCGCTATTACCTGCAATATTGCGAAGGGGGCTTTCGCGGTGGCGGGATCGATGTCGCGCAAGTCACGCTGGAAAAAACAACCTGAATTCAGGGGAGAGAAGAATATGCGAAGATTCCTGGCGGCGGCGCTGTTGTGCTCCGCGGCGGCGGGGTGCAGCGCGCCCGCGACCACCCAAACGACCGTGCAATTGCCAAAGGATCTGAATGTGCTGTTCTGGAGCCAGGATCAACGCGACGTTGCTTTCCGGACGATGGAGACCGTTCCGAAAGTCGTAGTCAACACGGTGAAGGCTGGCGGGCCGGTCTATCCGCTGCCCGAAGGCAAGGCGCTCGACCTCAGATCGGGTCTCGATTCCTATATGGCGAAACAGCGCAACGCCGGGCTGATTATCGTGCAGGACGGCAAGGTCCGGTTCGAAAAATATGCGCTCGGCTATGAGGCTGCCGGGCGCTGGACGAGTTTTTCCGTCGCCAAAAGCTTCACCTCGACCCTTGTCGGCGCGGCAGTGAAGGACGGCTACATCAAAAGCCTCGACGATAAGGTCACCGTCTATATTCCGGGGCTCAAGGGCTCGGCCTATGACGATGTCAGTGTTCGCCAGTTGCTGACGATGACTTCGGGCGTCAAATGGAACGAGGATTATACCGATCCCAAATCCGACGTCGCGCAGTTCAACCTGCAAAAGCCAGTCGCGGGCGAGGATATAACGGTCAGCTATATGAAGACCTTGCCGCGCGAAGCGCCGGCGGGGTCAAAATGGGTCTACAAGACCGGTGAGACCAATTTGATCGGCGTTCTGGTGTCGAGCGCGACGGGCAAGACATTGTCCGAATATCTCTCCGAGAAGGTCTGGAAGCCATTCGGCATGGAACAGGATGCGGTGTGGATGCTCGGGCCGACGGGGCACGAGATCAGCGGCTGCTGCATGTCGGCGAGCCTTAGGGATTATGCGCGTTTCGGCCAGTTCATCCTGAACGGCGGAGTTGCGGAAGGTAAGAAGGTGCTGCCCGACGACTGGATTCCAGCGGCGGCGACCAAACAGGCGGGAATCGGGATTCCCGGCCGCGGATATGGCTATCAATGGTGGACCAACGACGACGGCAGCTTCGCCGCGCAAGGGATTTTTGGCCAAGGGATCTTCATCGATCCCAAGCGCAAGCTGGTGATCGCCTCCAACGGCAACTGGCCGACGGCTACCGACCCCGACGGTGTGGGCGCCGCGCGCGAGGCTTTTTACAAATCGGTGCAGACGGCCGTAGACAAGGAAGCCGTCAAATAAGGCGCCGTCAGGCGGCGGTTGCGGGGGCGATCGCAGCCGCGCGCTGCGCGGTCCATGCGGCGATCAGCGGAATGGCGACGCCAAGTGCCATGATCCACCAGTCGTCGGCAAGCGTCACGGCGCGATAGATGCCGGCGCCGATGACCGCGCCGGCGACGATCCAGCCTGCGCCATCGCCGCCCGACACGCGCATCGCAACCCAGCTGCCGGCGAAGGTGCCGATGAACCAGCCGGCGAGCAGAGCGAGCGTCGATCCGATCGGGATCAATATCTCGCCCGTTTCGGGGTCGAAGACGTCGGGCGACAATTCGCTTCCGGCATATTGGGCGAGCCAGATCAGTCCAAAGGCGACGATGATGCCCACCGCCGCTGCAATCACCGATCTTATGATAGTCCCGCCCATTGCACGCCTTCCCGTCCCGAACCCTGCCCGCTTTTGGTACAGGAAAGCAAAGATCGTGTTAAGCGTCCACCATCACCTTGGGCAGCGCATGGAACGCGGTGCTGTCGAAGCCTGCGACCATCAGCTTCGCGACAAATTCACCAACGGCCGCAGGTTCCTTGATGCTCTGTGGATCTTCGCCCGGATAGGCGCGGGCACGCATCTGGGTACGGGTGCCGCCGGGGTCGAGGATTGCGGTACGAACGGTCGAGATATTGCGCATTTCCGCGCCATAGCTTGTTACGAGCGTCTCGAACGCCGCCTTCGACGCGGCATAGGCGCCCCAATAGGCGCGGGGTTCGCGCGCAACGCTGCTCGACAAGGCCACCAGGCGGCCGCTCGGCGCGCGGCGGAGCAGCGGGTCGAAATTGGCGATCAGCGCCTGCTGTGCGATCAGGTTGAGCGTCAGCAGCTTGTTGAATTCCTTGCCGTCGATTGCAGCGACAGGAGTCAGCGTCCCGAGCATCGCGGCGTTGAGCACCAGAATGTCGAGTTTCTGCCAACGTTCGGCCATGGCGCTGGCTAGGCGGGCTATGCTGTCGCCGTCGGTGAGGTCTAGCGGCGCGATCGTCGCGCTGCCGCCGGTATCGTGAATGCGGTCTTCGAGGGCTTCGAGCCCGCCCGCGGTGCGTGCCGTGATCACGACGTGCGCGCCGCGCGCCGCCAGCGCTTCGGCGATCGCTTCGCCGATCCCGCGGCTCGCGCCGGTGACGAGGGCCACCTGGCCCGCGAGTTCTTCAGATTTCATGCTCATGTCGTCAGACAACGCGTTCGGCCAGCAGCGAAAACTGATCGTCGACGCTATTCTCGTCGAAATCGGTCAGAGTCGTCGGATAGTCGCCGGTGAAGCAGGCGTCGCAATATTGAGGAATGTCGTCGCTGCGCTTCTCCTCGCCGAGCGCGCGGTAGAGACCGTCGATCGTCAGGAAAGCGAGGCTGTCAGCGTTGATGAAATTCGCCATCTGCCCGACGGTCATCTGCGCCGCGAGCAGCTTTGCCCGCTCGGGCGTGTCGACGCCGTAAAAACAGCTGTGCGACGTCGGCGGGCTTGCGATGCGCATATGCACTTCGGCAGCGCCCGCATCGCGCATCATCTGCACGATCTTCAGGCTCGTCCGTTCCGCGCACGATCGAATCGTCGATCAGTACGATCCGTTTGCCCGCGATCAGCGCGCGGTTGGCATTATGCTTCAGCTTGACGCCGAGGTGACGAACCTTGTCGCCCGGCTGGATGAAGGTGCGGCCGACATAGTGCGAGCGAATGATCCCGAGCTCGAACGGAATCCCCGATTCCTGCGCATAGCCGATCGCGGCAGGCGTACCCGAATCGGGGACCGGAATGACGAGGTCGGCATCGACCGGATTCTCGCGCGCCAGTTCGGCGCCGATCGCCTTGCGCACCGAATAGACGCTGGTGCCTTCGACGATCGAATCGGGACGCGAGAAATAGACATATTCGAAGATGCAGGGACGCGCGGCGCGCTCGGCGAACGGGCGGTGCGAGGTAAGTTCGCCGTCGCGAACGATGACGAGCTCGCCGGGGTCGACCGAACGGACGAATTCGGCGCCGACGACGTCGAGCGCGACGGTTTCGGAGGCGAGAATATGCGCATCACCGAGCTTGCCGATGACAAGCGGGCGGATACCGAGCGGATCGCGGCAGCCGATCATCCCCTCGGCGGTCAGGCAGATCAGCGAATAGGCGCCCTCGACCTGCTTCAGCGCGTCGATGAAGCGGTCGAGCAGGGTGCGGTAATTCGACGTCGCGACAAGGTGGATGATCACCTCGGTATCGCTGGTCGACTGAAAGATCGAGCCGCGGCGGACAAGAATCTTACGCAGCGCGGTCGCGTTCGAGATGTTGCCGTTATGCGCGACCGCGAAGCCGCCGGTCGCCAGATCGGCGAAAAGCGGCTGGACATTGCGCAGCGCGGTCTCGCCGGTCGTCGAATAGCGGACATGGCCAACCGACGAGGCGCCGGCGAGCTGGCGCATGATGTCGTCGCGGTCGAAATTGCCGGCGACATGGCCCATCGCACGGTGGGTATGGAACTCCCGACCGTCGAAGGCGGTGATGCCCGCGGCTTCCTGACCGCGGTGCTGCAGGGCATGCAGCCCCAGCGCGACAACCGCGGCGGCGCTGTCGGCGCCATGAATACCAAAGACGCCGCACTCCTCGCGGAGCTTGTCGTCGTCGAAAGGATGGGTCGTCAGCATGTCGTTCCGGGCGCGAGGGGGCAGTGACTGGGGGCGCATATAGGGACGGCGATCGCAATTGTCGCCCCCCATATTCACGCTTCTGTCACGAGCGGCCGAAAGCCGGGGGTGACAGCGGCTTTGATCCTGCTCTAAAGCGCGTTTCATGGACCAGCAGCGCGACACGACCGACCGTTTTCTACCGCGTTTCGACGCCGCCGGATTGGTGACCGCGATCGTCACCGATGCCGACACCGGGGCATTGCTGATGGTCGCACACATGAATCAGGACGCGATCGACCTGACGCTGCAGATGGGGCAGGCGCATTTCTGGTCGCGCTCGCGCGCGTCGCTGTGGCGTAAGGGCGAGACGTCGGGCAACGGGCTGACGCTGGTCGAGATGCGTCGTCGATTGCGATCAGGACGCGCTGTTGCTCCGCGTGTAAGCCCGCTGGGCCGGCGTGTCACACCGGACGTCCGCTCCTGCTTCTATCGCCG
>JACDQN010000164.1 GCA_015657575.1 Sphingopyxis sp. | reverse complement strand
GACATCAATGCGGCGAATTCTTCGTGCTGCTCGGCCCGTCGGGCTGCGGCAAGACGACGCTGCTGCGCATGATCGCCGGGTTCGAGCTGCCGACCGAAGGCAAGATATTGATCGACGGGCAGGACATGGCGGGCATTCCGCCGAACAAGCGCCCGGTGAACATGGTGTTCCAGAGCTATGCGGTGTTTCCGCACATGAGCGTCGCCGACAATGTCGCTTACGGCCTGAAGATCGCCGGCGTGAAGGGCGGCGAGGTCAAGGACCGCGTCGCCGAGGCGCTCGAGCTCGTCAAGCTCGGCGGTTTCGAGGGCCGCATGCCCGACCAGATGTCGGGCGGTCAGCGCCAGCGCGTCGCGCTCGCGCGCAGCCTGGTGATGCGCCCCAAGGTGCTGCTGCTCGACGAACCGCTCTCGGCGCTCGATGCCAAGCTGCGTGCACAGATGCAGTTCGAACTGAGCGATCTGCAGGAAAAGGTCGGCATCACCTTCGTCACCGTCACGCACGACCAGGACGAAGCGCTGTCGATGGCGTGCCGTATCGGCGTCATCAACAAGGGCGAAGTGGCGCAGCTCGCGACGCCGTCGGACCTTTACGAATATCCCGCCAACCGCTTCGTCGCCGATTTCGTCGGGTCGGTGAATATCTTCGAGGGCAAGCTGACGCTGGATGAGCCGGACAAGGCGGCGGTCGACTGCCCGGGGCTCGGCAAGGTCTATCTCAATCACGGCGTCACCGGCCCGCACGGCGCCGACGTTTGGGTCGCGCTGCGGCCGGAGAAAATCTACCTTCACGTCCCAGGCGCGGGCAAGGCGGTGACGGCCGCGGCGCAGGACGCGCCCGACGGCCACAATTTCGCGCGCGGCAAGATCAAGGGCATGAGCTATCTCGGCGATATCACCCTGTTCGAGATCGAACTGGAAACCGGCGCGCGCATCCGCGTCTCGCGCCCGAACCTGTCGCGCCACGACCAGGAGGATTTCACCTGGGACGACAAGGTCAGCATGCACTGGCGCGCGGATAGCCCGGTGGTTTTGCTGGGCTAGCCTCGCGACATTCCCCTTTCGTCATCCCGGACTTGATCCGGGATCCATAGCAGCTTTGAAGTCTTGGACCCCGGATCAAGTCCGGGGTGACGAGTTAATGAGCCGCTTTCTTCCCCGGCAGAAAGTGCAGGACGCCGGCAATCACGCCGCCGAGCAGCAGCCCGAAAATGCCCGCCCCACCCGCATTGATCAGCCATTCCCACACGCCCGCGCCGGGTAGGCCGCCGGCGACCGAATGCGCGAAATCATGGAGGCCGTGGCCGATATTGCCGATGTGATATTCGTCGAGCCCGTGCAGGAAAATCTGCCCGCCGACCCACAGCATCGCAGCGGTCCCGATGACGGCCAGCGCCGCCAGCAGCTTGGGCATGAAGGACACCAGTCCGCGTCCGATCGCGCGGCGGGCGCTGTTCCCTTCTTTCGCCATGTGCAGGCCGATGTCGTCCATCTTCACGATCAGTCCGACGACGCCGTAAACCGCGACGGTGATCGCGATTGCGACCACCGCGAGCGTCGCCGCACGCATCGCGAAATGCTCGTCGAGCACTTCGTTGAGCGCGATCACCATGATCTCGGCCGACAGGATGAAATCGGTGCGCACCGCTCCTTTCACCATCGCCTCCTCATGGTCCGTGTCGGCGACGATCGCCGCATCCTCGGCGAGGCTCGTTTTGTCCTTCTGCAGCGAGTGCAGCACCTTCTCGGCGCCTTCGAAGCAAAGATAGGCGCCGCCGACCATCAGCAGCGGCGTGATCGCCCATTGCGCGACCGCCGACAGCAGCAGCAACGCCGGCAGGATCAGCACCAGCTTGTTGAAGATCGATCCCTTGGTGATTCGCCAGATGATCGGCAGTTCGCGGTCGGGAGTGAAGCCGGTGACATAACGCGGCGTCACCGCCGTATCGTCGACCACGACCCCCGCCGCCTTGACCCCGGCCTTCGACGCCGCGGCGCCGATATCGTCGATGCTCGCGGCGGCGACCTTGGCGATGGTGGCGATATCGTCGAGCAGGGCAAAAAGGCCGGATGGCATGGAAATCGAGTCCTTGTTCTTGAACCGCCTTCCCCAACCCGCTCGCCCTGAGCCTGTCGAAGGGCCGTTCTTCCTTTGACCGTGTTAAGAAGAAAAACGGTGCTTCGACAAGCTCAGCACGAACGGAAAAAGGACGTCATCACGAAAGCGCGCGGAGTTTCGGCATCACCTCATCGAGAGATTTGCGGATGATGGCAACCATCTCGTCGATCTGTTCGGTGGTGATGATCAGCGGCGGACACATGACGAGGCTGTCGCGGATGCCGCGAACCATCAGGCCGTTCGCGATGCAGGCGTCGCGCGCCATCGGTCCCGCCGTGCCTTCGGCGCCGCCGAAGCGCGCGCGCGTTGCCTTGTCGGCGACGATCTCGACCGCGCCGAGCAGCCCGACCGAGCGCGTCTCGCCGACCAGCGGATGATCGTTCAGCGTCGCGAGCGCCTTCGCCAGATGCGGGCCGGTCACGCTGCCGGTGCGTTCGACGAGGCTTTCGCGTTCGATGATTTCGATATTCTTGAGCGCGACCGCCGCGGCAACAGGATGCCCCGAGTAAGTGAAGCCATGGACGAAATCGCCGCCGGTCTTGAGCACGTCGACGACGTGCGCCGCGACCGCCGTCGCCGAGATCGGCAGATATCCCGACGACAGCCCCTTCGCCATCGGCATCAGGTCGGGGGTGAAGCCCATCGTTTCATGACCCCACATTTTGCCGGTACGCCCGAAGCCGCAGATCACCTCGTCGGCGACGAGCAGCAGGCCATATTTGCGCACGACAGCCTCGACCTTGGGCCAATAGCCCTTGGGCGGAATGATGACGCCGCCGGCGCCTTGCACCGGCTCGCCGATGAAGGCGGCGCAATTTTCGGGGCCGACCTCGAGAATCTTGTCCTCGATCGCCAGCACGCAGGCATCGCAGAACTCTTCTTCGGTCATTCCCTGCCCTTCGCCGAAGAAATAGGGCTGGCGGACATGTTCGACACCGGGGATCGGCAGGTCGCCCTGCGCGTGCATCGCTTTCATCCCCCCGAGCGAGACGCCTGCGACGGTCGAGCCATGATAGGCGTTCCAGCGGCTGATGAAGACCGTGCGCTTGGGCTCGCCCTTCAGCTTCCAATAATGGCGCACCATGCGGAACACCGTGTCATTGGCTTCACTGCCCGAGGCGTTGAAGAAGATATGCGGCAGGCGATTTCCGGTGAGCGACGCGATCTTCGCCGCCAGCGTCACCGTCGGAGGGGTCGCGGTCTTGAAGAAGGTGTTGTAGAAGGGCAGCTCGCGCATCTGCGCCGCCGCCGCCTCGACCAGCTCCTCGCGGCCATAGCCGACATTAACGCACCACAGGCCCGCCATCCCGTCGAGAATGCGGTGGCCATCGCCGTCGGTGATGTAGCAGCCCTCGGCATGGGTGATGATGCGGCTGCCGCCGAGCCGTTCGATCTCGGCCCAGTCGGCCTGCGCGGGAAGATGATGCGCGACGTCGAGGCGGCGCAGTTCGGCGATGTCGTGATTGCGGGGCATGAAGCTACTCCTGATTGTCTGGAAACCGAAAGAAACCGGGTCCGGACAATCAGGGCGAAAAGCTGATCCGCGCGAGATAGCGGTCGTAACGGGTGACGCGGCGGTTCATAATTCGCCTCTTAGCGCGCGTCCCAGGAGGTGAAAATAGGTCTGGCTCTGCTCGCTCGCATCGGTCGCCCATTCGGGGTGCCACTGGACCGCAAGCAGGAGGGCGCCGTTCGGCCGCGCGCTATAGGCTTCGACCAGCCCGTCGGGCGCACGCGCCTCGACCGACAGGTCGTCGGCGAGCTTGCCGATACCCTGGTAATGGACGGAGTTCACGTCGAGCGACGGCGCGTCATAGGCGGCCGCGAGCAGCCCGCCCTCGACCAGATCGACCCGGTGGCGATGATCGAACATCGCGTCGAACGGCACGCCGTCGGGCGCATGGTGATGCAGCAGATGCGCGTTCGCCGATGTATCGCGCCGCAGCGTGCCGCCGAGCGCGACGTTGATCTCCTGAAAGCCGCGGCAAATCCCGAACAAGGGACGCTGCGCCGCGATGACCGCTTCGACAAGCTCCAGCATCATCGTATCGCGGTCGGGATCGAACGGTCCCTCTCCCGGCGACGGATCATCGTAGCGCGCCGGCTCGACGTTCGACGGTGTTCCGGTCAACAGCACCCCGTCGAGCCGACCGACGACCTCGCCCGCACGCATATGCTCCGGCAGCGACGGGATGATCAGCGCGGCGCAATCGGCATGCCGCATCGCCGCGGTCGCATAGCGATTCATCACCGCCTGCGCGACCTCTGTTCCGACGGTGCGGTTGCAGGCGATGATGCCGAGGACGGGGCGCGAGGACATGCTCCCTTGCTGCCGATTTTAACGGCGCCGCGCCAGCGGAATTTTCAGGCGTGCTGTCGCGCGAAGGCAGCCGCCGCGCCGAACAGGCCGGGCTGCGGATGGGTGATCAGCTTGACCGGGATCGCCGCCATGAAATTCTCGAACCGCCCCTTGGCGACGAAGCGCTCGGGGAAGCCCGAGCGGACGAGCTGGTCCCGGATACGAAGGCCGAGACCGCCCGCGATCACCACGCCGCTCGCGCCCTGCGCCAGCGCCAGATCGCCGGCGACGCTGCCAAGCGATAGACAGAAGCGGTCGGCGGCGGCCGCCGCCAGCGCATCCTGGCCGTTCATCGCCATGCTCCAGATTGTACGGTCGTCCAGCGGGGTGACGGGCCGCCCTTCCATCGCCGCCAGCGTCTCGTAAATGTCGACGATGCCCGGGCCCGAAACGATACGCTCGGCCGACACGCGCCGGTGCCGCTTGCGCAGGCGCGCGAGGATCGCATCCTCGATGGTGTCGAGCGGCGCGAAGTCGATATGGCTCCCCTCGGTCGCCTGCACACGGTAATCGTCCCCGTCGCGCCAGAAATAGGCGACCCCCAAGCCCGTGCCCGGACCGAGTACGCTGATCGTTCCATTCGCGGGGAGAGACCCTCGGGCCGGTCAGATGTTCGAACCAGCTTTCATCGACCTGCGCGACCGTATGCGCCACAGCCTCGAAAT
>JACDQN010000163.1 GCA_015657575.1 Sphingopyxis sp. | reverse complement strand
TTCGCGGCCGCGGAAGCGCATGGTCATCTTGACCTTGTCGCCTTCGCCGAGGAAGTCGAAGACCTTCTTCATCTTCACGTCGAAATCATGATCGTCGATGTTCGGACGCATCTTGATCTCTTTGATTTCCTGCGTCTTCTGGCTCTTGCGGGCGAGGTTCGCCTTTTTCTGCGCCTCGTATTTGAACTTGCCGACGTCGAGGAATTTGCACACCGGCGGATCGGCGTTCGGAGATACTTCCACCAGATCGAGCCCGACCTCGGCCGCCTGCTCGATCGCTTCGGCCGTCAGCATTACGCCCAGATTTTCGCCTTCCTCGTCGATCACGCGGACTTTGGGGGAGGCGATGAATTCATTATATCGCGGGCCGTTCTTGGGCGGCAGCGGGGCCATCGGGCGACGGGTCATTGGCGGTGGTATAGCTGTATCTCCTGGATATTGACGATGGGCGCGCGGAGTCGATGCCCGGCGCGCTCATTCGTCCATATAGTGAACGCGCGGCGCGCGTAAAGGTCGCGCCGCGCGATTCCATGCCGGTTTTCGTCCGACTGTGGCGGCTATGCCACGCCCGAAGCCGTCACCATTTGGTCGGGGCCGGATCGACGACCCGGAAACCGCCCGCGCCGATCTCGCTCACCTCGAGCGCGCGGATCGCAATGCCGCGGTCGTTGAAGCGGAAGATGCCGTCGATGCCGCCAAAGCCGTCGGCCGCCAGCAGCTTGGCTGTCGGAAAGTTGGTGCCCGGTTTCCAGTCGCGCGCGATGCGCACCGTCAGCAATACCGAGTCGTAGCCGAGGCTGGCGAGACGATAGGGCGCCTTGCCGAAACGCGTGCGATATTTGCCCGCGAGCTGGCCATAAAGATTGTCCGAGACGCTGGAGAACCAGGCCCCGCGCATCGCGGCGTTGCTGCCGAGCGTCGCATCGGTGTTCCAGAGTTCGGTTCCGAGAATCTGCTTGTTGCCCGTGCCCTTGATCACCGGAACCGCGCGGATCGCATTGCCGCCGCTGTCGGCGATCAGCACCGCATCCATCGCACCGCCATTGGCGAGGCGCCGCGCCGCACCGGTCAGCGCGGTCGCGCTGCGGTCGTAGCTTTCGACCGCGACGAGCGTTCCGCCCGCCTCGGCCACCGCGGCGCGGAAGGCGGCGCCGAACGGTCGCCGTAGACATTCTTGGGCACCAGCGCGCCGAAGCGAACATGGCCCTTGCCCCGCGCATAGGAAACGACGCGCTCGACCGACTGGTTCGGGACGAAGCCCATGATGAAGACGCCGTTGCCCGCAACGCCGCTGTCGTTCGAGAAGCTGAGCACGGGCACTTTCGCGGCGCGCGCCACCGGCGCGACCGCGGCGACATCCTCGCTGAGCAGCGGCCCCAGGATCAGCTTGTTGCCGTCGGCAACCGCCTGCCGGGCCGCGGCTGCGGCACCGAGCGCGGTATCATAGGTGGTGATGCGCGACGCGTTCTGGTGCGCGAATCGAGCAGCGCCAGCGTCGTCGCATTCGGCGATACGCGGTTCCGACCATCGGCG
>JACDQN010000019.1 GCA_015657575.1 Sphingopyxis sp. | reverse complement strand
CCGCCGTGCCAATCACGCGTCATTGATGGCGCGTCGATCGACGACCGCCTCGACGCTTCTTTCGTCCCCGACGTCGTCCTCATGAACCCGCCCTTCTCCGCCACGGCGCACGTCGACCGCCCGATGCGAGGCACTGCACTTCGCCATATCGCCTCCGCGCTCGCGCGGCTCCGCGACGGCGGTCGGCTGGTCGCGATCATGGGGGCGAATTGCGCACCCGATGCCGCGGCCTTCCGCGCGGGTTCGTCGGGTTACAGGAGCGGGCGACGATCCTGTTCTCCGCCGCGATCGCTGGAAAAGTCTACGCCAAGCACGGCACCACGACCGCGACGCGACTGCTTGTTATCGACAAGGTACCCGTGGCCGATCCATCGATGCTGCCGGCGAGCCATGGCGAAGCGCCCGACCTGGCGACGCTTCTTGCCTGGGTGACCAGCCATGTTCCGCCGCGGCCTGCCCCGCCGCCCCCTGCGCCAACAGCGGCAATGCCATTCATGCGCGACGCAGCGGCTTCTCGGGGGCCTCTTGCCAGGGGAGCCACGCGTCCGGAGAAGACCGCGCGCGTCGCTTCGGGCGAGCTTGTCTATGAGACGATCGAGTGGTCACCGCCCGTCGGACAACTTGGCGAGGCGATCTACGAGCCCTATGCGCTCCAGTCCTTGCGCATTGCGGGGGCGTCTCCCCATCCGACCGCGCTCGTCCAGTCGGCGGCGATGGCGTCGGTCGCGCCGCCGCGCCCTTCCTATCGGCCGCATCTTCCCGAAAATCTCGTTAGCGACGGCCTCCTGTCCGACGCGCAGCTGGAATCGGTCATCTACGCCGGCGAGGCCCATGCCGGTCATTTGTCGGGCGCCTGGACGGTCGACGAGACCGCGGATGTCGTGAGTGCGGCGAGCGACGATAATGAGGCAGCGGTCCAGTTCCGGCGCGGCTGGTTCCTTGGCGACGGCACCGGCGCCGGCAAGGGCCGACAGGTCGCGGGGATCATTCTCGACAACTGGTTGAAGGGCCGGCGCCGCGCGCTCTGGATCTCGAAGTCGGACAAGCTGCTCGAGGACGCGCAGCGCGACTGGTCGGCGCTCGGGCAGGAGCGCCTGCTCGTCACGTCGCTGTCGCGCTTCCGCCAGGGTACGCCGGTCCGGCTTGCCGAAGGCATCCTCTTCACCACCTATGCGACGCTTCGCTCGCAGGGCCGCGAGGGCAAGGCGAGCCGCATCGAGCAGATCGCCGAATGGCTCGGGCCTGACTTCGACGGCGCGATCATTTTCGATGAAGCCCATGCGATGGCCAATGCGGCGGGTGGAAAGGGCGAGCGCGGCGACCAGAAACCGTCGCAGCAGGGGCGAGCGGGATTGCGACTTCAGCACGCGCTTCCCGACGCGCGCATCGTCTATGTCTCCGCGACAGGGGCGACGACGGTGCAGAACCTCGCCTATGCGCAGCGGCTCGGCCTGTGGGGCGGGAACGACTTTCCGTTCGCTTCGCGCAGCGAGTTCGTCGCCGCGATCGAGCAGGGCGGCGTGGCGGCAATGGAGGTGCTCGCGCGCGACCTCAAGGCGCTCGGCCTCTACGCGTCACGGTCGCTGTCGTTCGATGGGGTCGAATATGAGCTGCTCGAACATAAGCTCACCGACGAGCAGCGACGCATCTACGACAGCTATGCCGGTGCCTTCCAGGTCATCCACAACAATCTCGCCGCGCGATGGAGGCGGCGGGGGTGACGAGCGCCGAGCATGGCACGCTCAATGCGCAGGCGAAATCGGCGGCGCGATCGGCATTCGAGAGCACCAAGCAGCGCTTCTTCAACCATCTCATCACCGCGATGCAGACCCCGAGCGCCATCGCAAGCATCGCTCGCGACATTGAGGCGGGCCATGCGGCCGTCGTCCAGATCGTCTCGACTGGGGAAGCGTTGCAGGAGCGCCGGCTCGCCGAGATCCCGGTGGAGGATTGGGGCGACGTGTCGGTCGACATCACCCCGCGCGAATATGTGCTCGATTATCTCGCGCACGGCTTTCCGGTCCAATTGTTCGAACCCTGCACCGACGGCGAGGGCAATCTTGCGTCGCGGCCCGCTTATGACGAGGCCGGCAATCAGATCGTCAGCCGCGAGGCGTGCCGGCGGCGCGACGCGATGATCGAGAAGCTCGCCGCGTTGCCGCCGGTGCCGGGCGCGCTCGATCAGATCGTCCAGCATTTCGGGACCGAGACGGTCGCCGAGGTGACGGGGCGCTCGCGTCGCATTGTCCCGCGGACGGGCGACGACGGAGATGTGCGTTTTGCGGTCGAGACCCGCCCCGGCAGTGCGAACATTGGCGAGACCCACGCCTTCATGGACGACGAGAAGCGCATCCTTGTCTTCTCGGAGGCCGGGGGAACGGGCCGCTCCTATCATGCCGATCTCGGCGCCAAGAACCAGCGGCGGCGCATTCACTATCTGCTCGAGGCAGGATGGAAAGCGGATGCCGCGATCCAGGGCTTCGGGCGGACAAATCGAACGAACCAGAAGCAGCCACCGATGTTTCGTCCGGTGTCGACCGACGTCAAGGCGCAGAAGCGCTTCATATCGACGATCGCGCGGCGGCTCGATTCGATGGGGGCGATCACGCGCGGCCAGCGCCAGACGGGCGGGCAGAATATGTTCCGGCCCGAGGACAATCTGGAATCCTTCTATGCCCGCGATGCGCTGCGCCAACTCTATCTTCTGATCGTGAATGCCAAGGTCGAGGGCTGTTCGCTGCTGACGTTCGAAAGTGCGACGGGGCTGTCGTTGCTCGATATCGATGGCTGCCTGCGCGAGGAACTGCCGCCGATCACCACCTTCCTCAATCGCATGCTTGCCCTCACGATCGACCTCCAGAACATCCTGTTCGAGGCCTTCGAGGGTCTGCTCGTGCATCGCATCGAGGCGGCGGTTGCTGCGGGAACCTATGAGATCGGCCTCGAAACCCTGCGCGCCGAGAGCTTCGCGGTGAACGCACGGCAGACGATCTACACCCATCCCGGCACCGGGGCGGCGACGCAGCTTCTGACGATCGAGCGCAAGGAGCGGGTGCTGCCGCTCGATCTTGACGATGCACTGGCGCTCGTCCGCGAACGCGGCGGCGAACTGCTTGTGAACCAGCGCTCGCAGCGTGCTGCGGTGAAGCTCGGGGCGCGCAGCGTGATCGATGACGATGGCGCAATCCACCGCCGCGTGCGGCTCCATCGGCCCCTCGACGCCAGCCACATGCTGCTCGCCGATTTCGTCATGAGCCATTGGCAGCCTGCCGACCGCGATCAGTTCGCCGATGTCTGGAAGGCCGAACTGGCGGACATTCCGGATTACGAGACGTCGACCCTGCACATGGCGTCGGGCTTGCTGCTGCCGATCTGGCGGCTGCTGCCAAAGGAATCGTCGCGCGTCTACCGGCTCCAGACCGACGAGGGCGAACGCATCATCGGGCGCAAGGTCTCGCCGGGCTGGGTGGCATCGGTGATCCGCGACACGCCGTGCGACCTCCCAAAAGACGAAGCGTGGCAACTTCTGCAAAAGGGCGAGGCTGTCTTGCACCTTGCGGAAGGCCAGATGCTGCGCCGCGTTCGCGCCATGAACGACTGGCGGATCGAGCTGTCCGGCTTCAACGATCTTGGTGTTGACCGGCTGAAGGCATTTGGCTTGATTTCCGAAATCGTCTCGTGGCAACTGAAGCTCTACGTGCCGGCAGGGGCTGCTGGCGCCGACGTGTTCGCGCGGCTGGTTGATCGATTTCCGATCCAGCGGATCGCGGATCGCAAGGCCGCCTGAAGGAGCCCCGCTATGGAAAGTCCGGTCCGTGAACTTGCGCGTCGTCTCGGTGAAAATGCCGAGGCGGCGTGCCGCCAATACCTCTCGAACGGTCGCCGCGAAGGCCATTATTGGATGGTCGGCGATAAGGGCAATGCGCTTGGGCGCAGTCTTTATGTGCGTCTCGCCGATGGCGATGGTCGCCGCACGGCGGGCAAATGGACTGACGCCGCGACTGGCGATCATGGTGACCTGCTCGACATCATCGCCGCCAGCTGCGCGCATACGAACCTCGCTGAAACGCTCGCCGAGGCGCGGCGATTTCTGAGCTTGCCTCCATCCGACGCGGGCACGCAGGGGCCGCGTCCGCGTCCGCGCCGGGCGCCCGCTGGCAGCCCGGAGGCGGCAGCGCGGCTTTGGGCGGCGTCGAAGCCCATCGCTGGGACACCTGTGCGCACCTATCTGGCGGGCCGTGCGCTTCGGCACGTCGGCGATGTGCCCGCGCTGCGATGCCACCCGCACTGCTATTATCGCCGGTCGGAGGAGGATGGCCCGTCGGTCAAGTCGGCCTATCCGGCGATGATCGCTGCGGTGACCGACCTCGGCGGCTCGCTCATGGGCGTTCATCGCACATGGCTTGATCCGCACCAATCGACCAAGGCGCCCGTGGCTTATCCGCGGCGCGCGATGGGGCATTTGTTGGGTCATGGCGTCCGCTTCGGGCTCTCGGGCGAGGTCATGGCATTCGGTGAGGGCATCGAAACCATGCTCTCGCTGCGCGAAATCGCCCCGGCACTACCGCTCATCGCCGGGCTGTCGGCCGCCCATCTCGCGGCGCTGGAATTTCCTGCGCCGCTTCGCCGCCTCTATGTTGCCCGCGAACGGGATGCAGCGGGACGCGCTGCATTCGCCGCTCTTGCCGAGCGAGCCGTCCAGCTAGGGATCGATATCCTGCCGCTCGATCCGGCGCTGGACGATCTGAACAGCGATCTTATGCAGATGGGCCATTCGCAGCTCGTCGCTTCGATCGCCCCGCAGATGCACGTCGTCGATGCCGAGCGGATGCTCGATGCAGCCTGATCGCGCCTGGCGCCAGCGGCGCAACGCCTCCAGCAGCGCGGCGGCGAATTGGGACGTCGCAATCGCGCGCGCCATCCTCATGATGCCCGAAATCCCATAGTTGTTTCGGAAAGCGGTGTGTCACCTCGCCGCGGGGATCGGATCAAGCCGGTCCGGGAAGGGGAAGCCCGATCAGCCTGTTCTCGGGAGGCCGCGCCTCGGCCTTCGCTGGAGGGCGACTGCGGCAGCGTGCGCGGGCCGTGCAATGGCTCTGCTCGCGGCTATTTTCCGCCGGGGCTGGCGCCCCTTTGCATCGCGAAACAAAATAGCCGCGAGCCCGCCATCCTTCGCTGGCGCTTCGGCCGCGCGGGGTGCCGCGCGGTGCGAACCCGCACCCGCCGCCGCCGAGGCGTCGCCGCGAAGGCCGCGAGAGGCGCGGCCCCAGACAAGAGAAATGACATGATCGACCTGTCAGACCTTCCCGAACGCGGCGAACCGCAGCAACCCGGCGCCAGCGCCTACCTCCTCCAGGAAATGCAGCTTTACGGTCATAGGCCCTATGAGGACGAACCCGACGCACGGCCGCTTCCAGACGACCGGCTCGCTGGCGGCGCCGTCGCCGATATCTTCGACGCATTGGCGGGCTGCCTGGTCGATACCCGCATCGAGCCCGATCTTGAAGATCTGCTCTGGGGCATCGTCAATATCTTTCACCGCGCCGGCGAACGGATCGAGCGCGAGCTCGACCGCAACGAACAGGCGCAGCGCGAACTCCAGCGCGAGCAGGATGGAAGCGAAATTCGCTCGGTCGAACTCGAGCGCGCGATCGCCGAGGGCATCACGATGATCGAGCGGCGCGACACGATGGAATTTTTCCGCGAATGCGCCGCCGAGCAGTTCCGCATCCATGCCCGCAAGGCCTGGACCCCGCGCACTGGGTCGCGCGTCCGTCACAAGACGATGACCGCGGCGATGATCGACAGCCGCGACTTCATGGACAAACGCCTCCGCGAAAAGGCCCAGGCCCTGATCCCCGAGGGAACGCGCATCGCCTTCAGCGGCGGACCGGCGTGCAACGATCACCGCCACATCTGGTCGGCGCTCGACAAGGTTCATGCGCGTCATGCCGACATGGTGCTGATGCATGGTGCGACGCCAACCGGCGCCGAGCGCGCTGCGGCCTGCTGGGCCGATGCGCGCGGCGTGCCGCAGGTAGCGTTCCGGCCCGACTGGAACCGGCACAAGAAAGCGGCGCCGTTCAAGCGCAACGAGCGGCTGATCGATGCGATGCCCGCCGGGCTGGTCGTCTTTTCGGGCACCGGCATCCAGGACAATCTTGTCGACAAGGCGCGGGCGTTCGGCATTCCGGTCTGGGATTTTCGGCTCAAGGAAGCCTGAGTTGTCGATTTGGATCTGACGGCGCTTGCCATCCGGCGAGCAGGATTACAGGATGAAAATCAATGAAAACCGATCTCGATCATCTTCCGGCGAACAAGCAGCGCGAGCTCGAACGTGTGAAGGCGATCATCTTCGAAGAATTCGAGGATGCGATCGCGCTCGGCACCATGGGCTGGAAAAAGAAGGGTCGGATCGACAAGGTCATCCTCTACGGCAGCTATGCGCGCGGTGGCTGGGTCGACGAGCCGCACACCGCAAAGGGCTATCGTTCGGACTTCGATCTCCTGATCATCGTCAACGACAAGCGGTTGACCGACAAGATCGACTTCTGGTCGAAGCTCGACGACCGGCTGACCCGCGAGCTTGCGATCGACAAGACGCTGCACACGCCGGTCAACTTCATCGTCCACACGCTGCAGGAAGTGAACGATGGGCTGGCTCACGGCCGCTATTTCTTCATGGACGTCGCGGGCGACGGGATCGCGCTCTACGAATATGACGACAAGGAATTGCACAAGCCGAAGCCCAAGACGCCCGAGCAGGCGCTGGCGATGGCGCAGGAATATTTCGACGAGTGGTTTCCGCTCGCCATGCAGCGGTTCGAGCTGTCCAAGATGGGCCGCGAAAAAGGGTTTCTGAAGCCCGCCGCGTTTGACCTCCATCAGAGCAGTGAGTTTCTCTATCATTGCGTGCTCTTGGTCTGCAATTTTTACACGCCCCACGTCCACAACCTGGGATTTTTGCGCACGCAAGCCGAGCGATTAAACATGCGGCTTGTCGATGTTTGGCCGCGCGAGGTGAAGGCAGACCGCGCGCGCTTCGAGAAGCTCAAGGAAGCCTATGTGAAGGCTCGCTACTCCAAACATTATCGAATCAGCGAAGAAGAATTGCTCTGGCTGGCTGGACGCGTGGAGGAGCTGGGCCGCGCCGTGCATGCCATCTGCTCTGAACGGATAGCGAACCTTGAAGAAGCTGTGCAGGCTCCGGAGTAGACCCGGCACATGCGCGTTCGTGACTTCTTCCTTCTCGTCGCCGTGTGCCTGATCTGGGCATTCAACAATGTCCTGAGCAAGATTATAGTAACGGACTGGGCGGTCCCGCCGCTTTTCTATGCGGCGCTACGCTTTGCGGTCGTCGCGATGGTCATGTGGCCATGGTTGCTGCCGATGCCGCGGCCGGCATGGCGGATTGTTGCCATCGCCCTGTGCCTGGGCGGCGGAAGCTTTTCACTACTTTTCGTCGGTTTGCAGACTGTCTCACCTTCTGAGGCCGCGATTATTCTGCAGCTCGGTGTCCCCTTTACCATGCTGCTCTCGGTGCTGGTGCTCGGCGAGCGTATCTACTAGCGCCGCGGACTGGGCATCGCGCTGACATTGGTCGGCGTGCTGATCGTGACCTGGCGGCCCGGTGGACTTTCGCTTTCGACGGGGCTCTGGTTCGTCGCCGCCAGCGCCTTCGCCGGCGCGCTGGCGCGGTGCTGATGAAGCAGGTTGATGGCGTCAAACCGTTCCGCTTTCAGGCCTGGGTGGGACTGGTGTCGGCGACCGTTCTGACACTCGCTTCGATCTTGCTTGAAGACGGTCAATGGACGGCGGCGACGACCACTGGACGGCCGCTTGTCGCCGCTGTCGTATTCACGGCGCTGATCGTGTCGGTCGGTGCGCACTCCGTCTATTACCACCTCATCGACCGCTATGAAGCGAACTTGCTCGCACCGCTGACATTGATGACGCCGCTCGCGACGATCGGGCTCGGTGTGCTGATCACCCACGATCATTTCGATATGCGGATGGCTATCGGCGGCGGGCTGGCAATGCTCGGTGCGTTGATCGTGGCGCTGCGGCGCAAACCAGCGACGAAATTGCTTGTCGAACGGGAGCTGCGATAGTCGGGGAAATTCGATCCGCATCGCGCGTATGGTGAAGAGTTGCTGCGACGGTCGTTAACCGATGGCGGGGGGGGGGGCGATGCAAGATACGTGTCAGAACTCTGGCTAAAGTGATTTTGTGTTGCGCCAATGCATCAGTCACGCGTAATTCCGTTACGGAATACTGATTTCGATGGCGTGCATTTTTTGCTGCTGTATGCGCCCCGATGCGACCCAAAAGGAGGGCTCCTCCATTCAACTTTGGCGGCCTTTTAGGCCGCCTTTTTTGTATGTCGGCTTTGCGCCTGTTTGTCGCTGTCCAAGTGAAAGAAGCGCGGATCCGAAAGCGGTCATTCATGGACTCGGCCCAATTGGCTATTGGCTGGCACTCCGTTTCTCGGCAATTCTAGCGCGATGCGCGTTTACCACTTCGTCAACTGCGAATACGGTCTCCAGGACATCGCCCGAAGGCGGTTGAAAGTCGCGACTCTCGCTGACGTGAATGACCCGTTCGAGATGCTTTCGTTGAACCTGAAAGATAGTGGTCTCCGCGCCACCTTGGGCAAGGCCCGAAAGGAATTCGGTGAGCGGCGGGGCATGCTGTGCTTCAGCCGAGGCTGGCGCAACCCGGTTCAGTGGAGCCACTATGCAGACCATCACCGCGGGTTGTGCCTGGGCTTCGACGTGCCTGACCGGCTGCTGCGGGATGTGCAGTACCGGAAGTCCCGCGCCGCCGTCGATGCCACCGTCATCGATGCGCCCGGGTTCGACATGGGATCATTCGTGCTGAAAGCGCTGGACGTGAAGTTTGTCCATTGGACCTACGAGGATGAAGTGCGCATGATCGTCGACCTCGAAACCTATGATGATGCGTGCCGGATCTGGTATCGCGGCTTCGATGGCGACCTAGTCCTGCGGGAGGTCATCGTAGGCGCCGACTGCCCCGCGACGCGCGCTCAGGTCGCAGAGGCGCTTGGCGATGGGGCGCGGGGGGTTGTAGCGCACAAGGCGCGCCTGGCATTCGGGACGTATCGCGTAGTTACGCAGCGGAGGGAGGATCTGTGGCAGTAATGGGTGGTTCGGAAGGCGAGGCGAGGGCCGAGGGCGATGGCGTTCCCGTCGTCTTGGATCTTCCTAACGATGAACTCGGCGCTGCGGCTGAAGGGCTTTTCATCTATCTTTGCCCGCGCGCGCTTATCGTCTGTAACAAGAGTGACCGCGACCGTTCGGGATGGGATTTCGTCGTGGACCTGCCTATGCAGGACGGCATCCTGGACCAGCGCAGCAAGACGACCTGTCATGTCCAGCTAAAGGCCACGAAGTCGGTCGGGACTGGCAATGTCCAACTGCGATTGTCCGCCGCGGACTTGCTTGCGAAAAGCCCGCTTCCCGCGGTCATCATCGTCTTCAGGATGAGGCCCGATGGCACGCCGATCAGGGGCTATGTCGTCCATCTTCTCGCGCGCCGCTTGAGAAACTGCTCCGCAGGTTGAGGCACGAGCAATTCATCGGAAACCGCGATATCAACCGACAGTCGATCTCCTTCGACTACCGCAAGCTCGGCCACCCCTTTGAGGTAACGCCGCAGGGCCTTCGCGCAGCGATCGAACGGGCATGCGGCCCAGATCCTGCCGCCTATTCAGCCGAGAAGCTCGGCCAGCTCGCGGAACTGGGTTACGGTGATGACCGCATCGTCGGCGACGTCTTCTTCAGACCGGACAGCGACGAGCAGCTGACCCGCGTCGTGCTCGGCATGGTTCCGCTGAAGCCGTTGGCTATTCAGGCCTTCGACAATCGCTTCGATATGCCGGTGCCCTATGATCACGACATGCTGAACGCGGTTGAGGAGATCATGCTTTCGCCTCCCTCAGCCGGTGGTTGCGAGATCGTGGTGACCGGCGCGCCACTGACCCCGCCTGCTACCTTCCACGCCGAGATATTCTTCGCGCCTCCCTTCGACGCGCGCCTGCGGATGCTCATCCGTCACGCCGACTTCAGCTTCCTGTTCCATGAGCGCGAGGCGGATTTCGAGACCAAGGGCATCTTCGAGCAGGGCGGCCGGACGCTCGACGACCTCGTGATGCTGCTCCGCGCAATGGCCAACCTCGCCTCGGGCGAAGGTGCAATCGTAATGAGCGGTGACGACGGTCGCTTTGGCCCGATCAAACTGCCTATGAGCAATGTGCTAACCGGCCCCGACGTCGAGGACCTGCCGGCGCTTTACAAGATCGCCTCCGATTGGCGGCGGTTGCTTGAACTGGCCGGCGTGCGATCCAAGGCCTCCCTCGCGATTGGTGACCTGTGGGACAGCCGCTGGATCCAGCTGGCTGCGGATCTGCTTCTTCGGGCAAAGCCAGAGGCTCGGTTCGCATTCGACACGGATACAATCGCGGGGGATGGGGGCGCCTTAAAGGCGATCTACTTCAACAGTGCCGAGCTCGCGGGCGACGGCATTAGCTACGGCGTTGAGATTGAACTTCAGCCCACCACGCGTGATCAGCGCGTCTACAGTTCGGTATCCTTTCGACCAATTGACGTGCGGCCGATGGTCCCCGATCTCTATGAGTACATGGAGGAGCTTGCATCACGATATGAGCATCCAATCATGATTCACCCCGATCACCTGCGGGAGGTCGGTCCGGAGCGGCTTGAGGTCGCCGAAGCCGTAGGTAACGGATCGGATTCTGGTCGGGAAACGCCGCTCCCTAGCCGTCAATGACCTCAACGGTTCCGGTTTATCGGCTTGATGGACCGCGGACGCCCTGAGCTCGCAACTTACACTTCGCACCTTCTACCCGGGTGGCTTCGTCGATTTGCTGGCGAGAACTTCGATGAACTTCTCTGCAATATCGAGATCATAGGAATTCAACCCGTCCAGATGCTTTTGGAGCTTCTGCGCAGCCACGGACGTGCCCACATCCTCGCTGCGCCCGAGCAGATAGTCGGTCGTAACATCGAGCGCGTCGGCGAGCCTCAGCAGATTGTCGAAAGATGGTTTGCGACCGCCACCTTCGAAATGCGAGATCGAACTTGCCGGGAGGCCAGTTTTTTTTGCTAGGTCGCTGCTGATTT
>JACDQN010000162.1 GCA_015657575.1 Sphingopyxis sp. | reverse complement strand
CGCCGGGCGGATGATCCAGGGATTGTTGGTGAACCGGATGATCTCGCCGCGCGCCGGCCCAGCGATCGCAATGGCCACCGCCCGTGGCAACGAACCGCCCCGCTGGCGCTCGAAGTCCTGCCACGCGGTCTGAAAGCTCGCATGATCCTTGGTGTGGAGTGTCGCCGCTTCGCCGAGCGACACGACGCGGCCACCCGCAACCTCGGCGATCGCAAAACGCGCGTGTGTGCCGCCGATATCGACCGTAACGATCTGTTCGCTCATGACTCTCCCTTGCCGGTCCATGGGTCGCCGACGCGGGGCCGGAATGTCGTATGGCTCCCCGCGATGCAACAGGGCATAGCTATGCGCGGCAGCGGATGCGCATCGATCCGGATCAGTCCGCGCCGCCGCCCGGTCGCGCTGTCGATCGTGTTGGCGGCACGCCACAATGTCTCGCTGTGCACCAGAAAAGGCCGATAATCGGCATTCACGTCGCCGACGAGAACAAGATCGCGGTCGGCAAGATAGCCCAGGATCGGGGAAAAATGACCATGTCCGCGCCCGAAGAGCGGCCCGCGATGGAAATTGACGATGTAGCGAAAGGCCGGGTCGTTGCTCTGCGCCAACTCGGCGCGGAACTGTACGAGCGTGGGGTTGCGGACGATGGAAACGGGGCGGCCGGTGCGGTCGCGCGCCAGCGCGGCGAGCTCGTCGATCGTCATGCCGCCGATCAATATCCCGAACCAGGGTTCGAACTCGCTTCCGTCGATCGCCCGATGCTGCGAAAGATTTCGGCCCATCGATCGCAGGACATTGGCGAGGCTGGCAGGCCCGCAAAAGCTGGGGTTATCCTGAAATTCATACGTCTCCCGCCGATAGCGACGGGCGACAGGCAGCGCCCAGGCCGCGTCGATCAGCCGGGGATCGTGATAATCGGCGCGGCGCTCGATCGTCGTGACATGCGCATAAGAATTGGGCTCGACGAGCAGCGGGCCGATCGTAAAGCAAACCGCCAGAAGCAGGACCGCCAGGGCGCCGAGCAGCGTCCATTTCAGCCGGCGCCGGATCGGCCTCCGCGACGAAGCGGATTTCGCAGCGTCTTTGTCCATCGCGCTCTCCGATCGGCCGAAGCTGGCTTGTCCGGCGCGCGCCGTCAATCGGCGAAGCCTATTTTCCCCGGTGGAAAATCCACGCGGCGATCCCGGCTGTCGACCCGGAAAGTCCAACGATGAAGGGAAATGGCGCACCCGGAACGATTCGAACGTCCGACCCCCAGATTCGTAGTCTGGTGCTCTATCCAGCTGAGCTACGGGTGCGTGGAGACGCGCCTTTAAGGGGCAGTTCGCAGGCGCGCAACCCCCTATTTCGGATTTGTGACCACGCGGCACGAGGATTGGCGACGCACGGCGTCCAGACTGCCGATTTCCGCCGCATCTTTCAGCAAAAGCCGGATCAGCGCGATGCCCCTGGCATGGCTCGTGCGTATGATCTCGGTTCCCGAAGGCACCTGCTGCCCATCCAGCGCGACGATGATTCGATAGGGTTTGCCGCCCGCTTCGATATCGTTGCGCACGAAAATCACGTCGGTCGCCGCATCGAACAGGCTGAGCGAGCTGTAGCGGCCGGAGACCGGCGTCACGTCGATCGCTACGGGTCCTTCCGACAGGTCGTAGGGACAGCTTGAATAGGCGAGGTCCGGGCTGGGCCGCACGACGGGCTGGCGTTCCGGTGTCGCGAGATTGCCGTAGGACATCGTGTTGATCCCGCCCTGCCCCAGCCGATCGATCGCGACATTCATCAAACCATAGGGGATATAGGCGATCGCGGCCCAGGCGGTCGCGCGGCG
>JACDQN010000161.1 GCA_015657575.1 Sphingopyxis sp. | reverse complement strand
GCAAGATCGCCGTCGCCGAAAGCTGCACCGGCGGCATGGTCGCCGCGGCACTGACCGATATTGCGGGCTGTTCCGACGTTTTTTCGGCGGGTTTCGTGACCTATTCGGGCCATGCCAAACAGACCCAGCTCGATGTCAGCAGCGAGATACTCGAGACGTTCGGCGAAGTGTCGCTCGCTACTGCCTGGGCGATGGCTGCGGGCGCGCTGGCGAACAGCGATGCCGACGTCGCGGTCGCGATCACCGGCATCGCGGGTCCGGGCGGCGGTTCGGAAAAGAAGCCGGTGGGCTTGGTGGTTTTTGCGCGGGCGCTGCGCGGCCAGAATCCGGACGATTATTTCACCCAGCGCGTACAATTCGAATCGACCGACCGCGCGGCGATCCGCCATGCCGCGACATTGTTTGCGCTGGAACTGCTTCAGCCTGAAAAGGACGCGCTACGGCCGTCCGAGGATATTGTTCTGCCGGCCGATTGAGCGGGGCCGGGCGGCAGCTTTGGGGAGGGAGCGGACGTTTCCTATTCCAAAGTTCAGGAAAGTTCAGCCCTGTGCCGTCCTCCGATCAGGTCTTGCCACAGGCCGGATACACCAGTGCATGGCCGCTCTCGCAAACCGGGCGGTAACTGCTTTTATCCACCGAAAGAAAGAACCGGGATCGACGCTGACATAGCCGGATATTGTAGGAAAGGCCTTTTTTGGCGGCGGTTTTGGGGTGGGAACCGGTCCTCCAATTTCGTCATGCTGGCTCGCTGCACGAGCCTCATGACCTCAGTTCCCCGATACCGCGGACACGCCATATAGTTCGCCCGCCCTTGCCTCGAACGCCGCGATCATCTTGCGCAGCGCCTTGTCGAACATCTGTCCCGCAAGCGTTTCGAAAACACGGTTGCGGAAGGCGAAGTCGACCATGAAATCGACGCGGCAGCCGCCTTCTGCAGGCTGGAAATGCCATTCGTTGCTCAGATGCTTCATCGGCCCGTCGATGTAGCTGACAATCACCGAATGCGGCCGCTCTTTATGGACACGGCACGAAAAGCTTTCGCGCAGCCCCTTGAAGCCGACGATCATGTCGGCGACGGCCTCATGCTCGCTCTCGCTGCGGATGCGCAGCGCGACGACCCAGGGCAGGAATTCGGGATAGCGCGCGATGTCGGTGACCAGCGCGAACATCTGTTCGGCGCTGTACGGAAGCTCGCGCGTCTCTTGGTGCCTCGGCAATCAGTCGGCCTTGACGCGTGCCAGCTGCGCCTCGCGCGCGGCGCGCATGCGTTCGAAATCGTCGCCGGCATGATAGCTCGAGCGCGTCAGCGGTGACGATGCGACCTGCAGAAAACCCTTGGCGCGGGCGATCTGCGCATAGGCGTCGAACGCCTGCGGGGTCACGAAGTCGATCACCTTGGCGTGCTTCGGCGTCGGCTGAAGATATTGGCCCATCGTCATGAAGTCGATGTCGGCGCTGCGCATGTCGTTCCATCACCTGATGGACCTCCATCCGCTCCTCGCCGAGGCCCATCATGATGCCCGACTTCGTGAAAATCGACGGATCGCGGCGCTTGACGCTTTCGAGCAGGCGGAGCGATGCATAGTAGCGCGCGCCGGGGCGGATCGTCGGATAGAGCCGCGGCACGGTTTCGAGATTGTGGTTGTAGACGTCGGGACGCGCATCGACGATCGCCGCGACCGCGCTTTCGGGCTTGTTGCGGAAATCGGGGGTGAGAATCTCGATCGTCGTCTGCGGCGTTTCGCGGCGCAGCGCCTGGATGACCTTCACGAACTGGCTCGCGCCGCCGTCGGGCAGGTCGTCGCGGTCGACCGAGGTGATGACGATGTGGGTCAGCCCCATCTTCGCCGCGGCGATCGCGGTATGTTCGGGTTCGAGCAAGTCGACGGGACGCGGCATGCCGGTCTTCACGTTGCAGAAGGCGCAGGCGCGCGTGCAGGTGTCGCCGAGGATCATCACCGTAGCGTGCTTCTTGGTCCAGCATTCGCCAATATTCGGGCACGCGGCTTCCTCGCACACCGTATGCAGGCCCAGATCGCGCATCAGCTTGCGCGTCTCGGTATAACCGGGACTCGTGGGCGCCTTGACGCGGATCCAGTCGGGCTTGCGCGGGCGGAGAGGCTGTGCGGGAGCGTTCATGCGGCTCACATAGTCGCGCGCGCGCCTCTTCTCAACCTCTCTACCTATGCTAAGGGGCCTGCATGACTCACTTTGCTGACATGATCGATGGTTACCGGCGTTTCCGTGACGGCGGCTGGCAACAGCAACGCGACCGCTGGGACGAGCTGGCCGAGGGACAGTCGCCCAAGGTGATGGTGATCGCCTGCTCCGACAGCCGGGTCGAACCGTCGCAGATTTTCGACACCAATCCGGGCGAAATCTTCGTCGTGCGCAATGTCGCGGCGCTGGTGCCGCCGTTCGAGACGACGCCGGGCCGCCACGGCGTCTCGGCGGCGCTCGAATTCGCGGTGCAGTTCCTGAAGGTCGAGGAAATCGTCGTGATGGGGCATGGCTTGTGCGGCGGCTGCCACGCGGCGCTTCATAAGTCGATGGAGGGTGCCGAACCCGGACGCGGCGGTTTCATCGCCGACTGGATCGCGATGCTCGACGAGGCGAGCGAAGCGGTGCGCGGCACCTATGGCGATATCGACAACCGCGAGGCGGGCCGCGCGATGGAAATGGCTGCTGTGCGGGTGAGCATAGCGAATCTGCGCACCTTCCCCTGTATCCAGGAAAAGGAAAAGCGCGGAACGCTGAGATTGCGCGGCGCCTTTTTCGCGATCAGCGACGGCGTGCTGCACCTGATGGACGACGCGACGGGAGAGTTTGCACCGGCCTGACGGGCCAGGAGGGAGGACCAATGAGCAAGAATGCCATGTGGCTGACGATCATCTTCGCGGCCGCCATCGTCGGAGCGATGCTGGGACCGTCGCTGTCGAGCGTCATCGGCGAAACGGCGATGCTGATCCTCGCCCCCATCTTCCTGATCGGGATCATTATCTTCATCGTCTGGGCGCTGTCGAACAACAAGAGCGGAGTGAAGGCCGACGCCGCGGCTACCGCCGACGCGCGCACGATGCGTGCGGCCGAAGGCAAGGCGCGAATCTATGTCACCCGCCGCGGGTTCGTCGCGGCGTTGCAGGGCATGGACGTGACGCTGAATGGGACGGCGAAGGGGCAGATCAAGTCGGGGCAGATGCTGATGGCCGACGTTGCGCCCGGCACGCATCATATTCATGTCGCAACCGCCAAAGCCAAGCTCGCGCGTCCGGCCGAAATCGATGTCGAAGTGGGCGCGGGCGGCGTTGTCGTGATCGACGCGATGATCGAGATGGGCGCGCTGAAAGGCGGCGTGAAGCTGACTCGACTCGACGCCGCGAAGGCGCGCGAGAATGTCCACGCGACCAAGCTGATCCTGTGGGAAGTGCCGCCGACCTGAACCCGCGTCGGGTTGCTGCGATGGAAAGCATGATTTCAGAACGGCGGTTTTAGGGTGGGTAGCGGACGTTGCGTCTAACTCTTCCGTCATCCCGGACTTGATCCGGGATCCCGCTTTTTGAAGGGGCAAGCCAGCTTCGACCTCAAGCGGGACCCCGGATCAAGTC
>JACDQN010000018.1 GCA_015657575.1 Sphingopyxis sp. | reverse complement strand
TCCCCATCGCGCAGCGTTGGGGAGGGGGGACCGCCGCCGCAGGCGGTGGTGGAGGGGTCTGGCCTTGCACCGACGCCTACGGCGTCGACCCCTCCGTCAGCCGCTACGCGACTGCCACCTCCCCATTGCTGCGCGAAGGGGAGGATCTGAAGGGCACCAATCGCCCGACACCCGCCGATCTCGGGGTGACGAAGAGCGGCAAAGGTCAGGGGTAGGTCGCGCTGACGAAATAGAGGCCGTCGGGCGGGGCGTTGAGGCCGAGCGCCTGCCGATCCGCCGCATCGAGTGCGGTTTTCAGATCGCGCGCGGACCAGCGGCCGTGCCCGACGAGCGTCAGGCTGCCCACCATCGAGCGCACCTGATGGTGGAGGAAGCTGCGCGCCGCGGCCTCGATGATCACTTCTTCGCCGTGACGGCTGACGCTCAGCTTGTCGAGCGTCTTCACCGGGCTTTGCGCCTGGCAGTGTGCCGAACGGAAGGTGGTGAAATCGTGCATGCCGATCAGCTGCTGCGCCGCGGCGTGCATTGCATCGGTGTCGAGTGGGCGCGCGACCTGCCACGACAATCCCTTGTCCCAGGTCAGCGGCGCGCGGCGGTTGACGATGCGATATTCGTAAGCGCGCCCGGTGCAGGCGAACCGCGCATGCCAGTCGTCGGCGACGATCTCGCAGCCGACGATCGCGATCGGGGCCGGGCGCAGCTGCGCGTTGAGCGCCTCGGTCAGCTTGAACGGGGTCAGCGGTTTTTCGATGTCGACATGTGCGCGCATCGCGATCGCATGGACGCCGGCGTCGGTACGCCCGGCGCTGAACACCTGTACCTCCTCGGCGGTGAAGCGGTGGATCGCCTCCTCGATTGCCTGCTGGACGCTGGGACCGTGCGCCTGTCGCTGCCAGCCCATATAGGGGCGGCCGTCATATTCGATGGTGAGGGCGAAGCGGGTCATGCGCGCGTTCCAGTCGTGCCAATATCGTCACCCCGGACTTGATCCGGGGCCCCGCTTTTCACCGCTGCCGAGCGGGATCCCGGATCAAGTCCGGGGGGACGAAGAAGGAAGGCGGTTTTCATGCGAGCCGCGCACCTTTCGGGATCGGGCGCCCACGCAGCAGCTCGGGGACGTCCATCGCGGGCTTGCCTGCGCGCTGGACGCGTGTCGCGCGGATTGCGCCGGGATTGCACGCATGGTGAGCGCATCGTCGAGCGTGACGCCCGGCGCCGCGCCGGCGATGGTGTCGGCGGGATGCACGACCTCGGCCGCGAGCAGCTTGTAGCGCTCGCCGTCGAGCTCGAAGAAAGCGCCCGGCAGCGGGTTGAACGCGCGCACCTGCCGCTCGACCTGCACCGCGCTCGTCAGGAAATCGAGCCGCGCCTCGCTCTTGTCGATCTTGGCCGCGTAGGTGGCGCCCCCGGCGGGCTGCGCGTGCGGCGCAAAGGCTTGGAGGTCGTTCAGCACCTTGACCATCATCCGCGCCCCCATCTCGGCGAGCTCGTCGGTGAGATGGCCCGCCGTCTTGCCCGCGACGGGCGTCGTCTCGACCAGCCGCATCGCGCCGGTGTCGAGCCCGATGTCCATCTGCATGATCGTCACGCCCGTCTCCCCATCGCCGGCGAGAATCGCGCGTTGCACCGGCGCCGCGCCGCGCCAGCGCGGCAGGATCGAGCCGTGGACGTTAAGGCAGCCTTCGCGGGGCGCGTCGAGGATCGCCTGCGGCAGGATCAGGCCGTAGGCGGCGACCACCGCGACATCGAGATCGAGCGCCGCGAATTCGGCCTGCGCCTCTTCGTTTCTAAGGCTCTTCGGAGTGCGGACGGGCAGGCCATGTTCCTCCGCCCAGACCTGCACCGGGCTCTTCTGCAGTTTCTTGCCGCGCTGCGCCGGCCGCGGCGGCTGGCTATAGACGGCCACGATCTCGTGCCCAGCCGTATGGAGCGCGGCGAGCGTCGGCACCGCGAAGGGCGGCGTTCCCATGAAGGCGATACGCATGGGCTGCGCCTTTGGCGAAGGATCACGGCCGACGCAAGGGCTGCGGCCGTTGACGCGCTGCGCCAATACGGCCATATCTTTTGCAGGCGTTGCCCGCGCCCAACCTCCAAGGGTCTTCCCCAGCAAGGCCTTGGCTGGAGGCAAAGGGACTTTCGTCTCGGGCGCTTGTTCTGGTCCGATCGTTTCGGACGCGGTTGCTGGGGGACGTGCGTCCGGGACGTGGGAGACCCGACATGACGCAGAATCGCAATTTGAAACGCCGCGTGCGCGATCGCGCCGCTAAGACCGGCGAATCCTATACCGCCGCGCTCCGCCATATTCGCCGGCCGCCCTCGCGCGGCACCGCGGCCGCCGCGCCGCGCAGCTTTACGATCGCCCGGCGGTCGTGGCTGCGCACCGGCATCGACGTGCTCGACCAGGACGGCGCCGTGCAATTTACCGCGCGCTGGCGCCCCGGCCTGCCGACCGGGACATGGACGGTGAAGCGCGACGGGCGCGACGTCGCAACGCTACGGACGCAGGCGCTGCGGCCGCTGCGAACCGCCGTGACGATGGATCGATACAGCTTCGAGTTCCGGCGGCGGCTGACGCTGGCGCGCGAGGTCCAGGTCGAAGGCGGCCCGTTCGACGGCGCGACCTTGTCGGGCAACCTCGCCGATCTCAGCTTCACCCTCTCGCATCGCGGCGTTGCGATCGCGGAAGCGAGCGGCAAGTTCCTGTCGCTGCACGATCGCCACGGGCTGCGGATGCTGGTCGAGGACGATCCTGCGGCAGAGGCGCTGGCGATGCTGTTGCTGATCTATCTGGTCATCCAGAAGTTCAACCAGAGCTGACGGACGGGCGGGCTGGCCCGGACTGCCGGTCCCGCTTTCGCGCGTCGACAGTCTGTTGTGCGCGCCGCTCCGCCGCGATAGTTGGAGATATGGCCTCCACCGAAATCGAAGCGCTCGTCCAGCAACTCGCCCGCCTGCCGGGGCTCGGCCCGCGGTCGGCGCGGCGAGCGGTGCTCCACCTGATGAAGAAGCGCGAGAGCAGTTTCGCGCCGCTCCTCGCGGCGCTGCAGACGGTGTCCGAACGGCTCGTGACGTGCGGCATCTGCGGCAATGTCGATACGCAGGACCCATGCGCGATCTGCGCCGACCCGCGGCGCGACACGCGCGCGCTGTGCGTCGTCGAGGAAGTCTCCGACCTCTGGGCGCTCGACAAGTCGCGGCTGTTTCCGGGCAAATATCATGTGCTCGGCGGGCGGCTGTCGGCGCTGGAGGGCGTGCGCCCGCAGGACCTCAGCATCGACGCGCTCGTCGCGCGCGTCGCCGCGGGCGGCATCGACGAGGTCGTGCTGGCGATGAACGCGACGCTGGAGGGCCAGACGACCGCGCATTATCTGGCCGAGCGGCTGGAGGGTTATCCGGTGCGGCTGACGCAACTGGCGCATGGTCTGCCGGTCGGCGGCGAGCTCGACTATCTCGACGAGGGGACGCTGGCGCAGGCGCTCAGGGCAAGGCGGCCGGTGGGTTGACGCCGGGCATCGGAGTTCATACCTGCACCCCATGGCCCTGTTACCCATCATAGAGACCCCCGATCCGCGGTTGCGCGTCATTTCGAAGCCTGTCGAGACGTTCGACGCCGAGCTGAAGACGCTGGTCGCCGATATGTTCGAGACGATGTACGACGCCCCCCGGCATCGGGCTCGCCGCGATTCAGGTCGGGGTGCCGAAGCGCATCCTCGTCATTGACCTGCAGGAACCCGATCCCGAGGATGAGGAGGGCAAGAAGGTCATTCGCGCTCCGCGTGTCTTCATCAACCCCGTCTTCTCCGACGAGAGCGAAGAGCATAGCGTCTATCAGGAGGGCTGCCTTTCGGTGCCCGAGCAATATGCCGATGTGACGCGCCCGGCCGAGGTGACGGTCGATTGGCAGGACGAGGATGGCAAGCATCATCAGGAGCGCATGACCGGCCTGATGGCGACGTGCATCCAACATGAGCACGACCATCTGGAAGGGATTCTCTTCATCGACCATCTGTCGCGGCTGAAGCGCGAGATGGTGCTGAAGAAGCTCGCCAAGCTGCGCAAGGCGGCCTGACTAGGCTGGGTGTCCCTCGGGCGCTTTCGGGCGCTGGACGAGGCTGACCAGCACGAAGCTGATGATCATCAGCAGATACCAGCTGCCCAGCTTTTCGACGCCGACCATGTGCCAGCCGTCGTCCTGGCTGGGATAGGTCCAGGCGCGTGCGAAAGTGCCGATATTCTCGGCGAACCAGATGAACAGCGCAACAAGGCCCCAGCCGACGAGGAGCGGCATGCGGCGGTGGACGTGCAGCGGGCGGAACCACACCTGACAACGCCAGAAGAGCAGGGCGGTCGCCGCGAACAGAAGCCAGCGGATATCGTGTAGCCAGTGGTGCGCGAAGAAATTGACGTAGATCGCGGCTGCGAGCGCATAGCTCGTCCAGATCGGCGGATAGCCGGTGTAGCGGAAATCGAAGATGCGCCAAACGCGCGCGATATAGCTGCCGACCGCGGCGTACATGAAGCCCGAGAAGAGCGGCACCGCGCCGATGTGCAGCAGGCTCGCTTCGGGATATTGCCACGATCCGGCGGCGGTCTTGAACAATTCCATCACCGTGCCCACGATATGGAAGATCAGGATGACGAGCGCTTCCCTCGGCGTTTCGAGGCGGAAGGCGAGCATGCCGAGCTGGATCAGCACCGCCCCGATGGTGATCGCATCATAACGGTGGAGCGGCGCATTCTCGGGCCAGAAGAGATGCGTACCGAGCAGCAGTGCCAGCATCAGCGCGCCGAAGAGGCACGCCCATCCCTGCTTGAAGCCGAAGACGAGAAATTCGAGGAACCAACGCGCGGGTCCGGTTCGACCGCCATCGCCTCTAGTCGCGACCGGACGGCATGAAAGCGGCTGTGGCCGCGCGGCAGTTCAGACATAGACGGCGACGTAGGCGATCAGCGCTGCCGCGGGCAGCAGAAGCGCCTGGGCAAGGATCGTGCCGGCGAGACGGCTCAGCGAGATGAAGGTGATCGCGCGGCGGAAATCCGCCTCGTCGACCTTCCCCTCGACCGCATCGTCGGTCATCACCGACAGCTGCGGGTCGATGAAGGCGAAGAGCAGGATCGTGGCGAAACCGTTGATCAGCGCCGACAGCTGCGACGCGGTGACGCGGAACTCGGGCGCGAGATAGCCGGCATAGAGCGAGGCGACGACACCGACGGCGAGCAGCGATTGCGCAAGGCAATTGGCGATCAGCACGCCCCAGCCGATGCCTTTCGGCATGCGCCAGCTTTTGAGGTGCGACAGGCTGGGGACGGTCAGCGAGCGCCCGAGCGTGCGAAGCCCGCTCGGGCTTGCGGCCTTAAGCGCGAGTTTCGTCGTCGATCGGTTGTTCTGGTACCAGCCGATCGCCGCCGCGAACATACGCTGCCCGGTCGGGACGAGCAATATGCCGACCAGCGTCGCGACGCTCGCGGCGGCGAGCACCATCTGCATGTCGAAGAAGAGCTGGCCCCCGCTGCCGTCGTGGATGCGCGTTTCGATCCGCTTGGCGAGAAAGGGGCCGAGGAAGCTGTTCGAGGTGCGCGAAAAGAGCACGAGGATGTTGAACAGCGCGAACGACATCGCGATGCGCCGCGTGCGGACGCCGGCGATGCGCGCGGCATAGGCGAGCGCGCCGATCAGGTTGATGAAGCCGGTGAGCAGGAGGATGGTGACGAGGGGGAGGTCGATCATGGGGGCCTAGCGGAACTTATGAAATCCGTTCGTGTCGAGCGAAGTCGAGACACCCCGATGCCGCGCACGACCGCCGGGTGTCTCGACTACGCTGACACGAACGGGATTAGGGGATCGGCT
>JACDQN010000160.1 GCA_015657575.1 Sphingopyxis sp. | reverse complement strand
TCTCCTCGCTTGGCAAAGGTTTGATGGCGGCTAGCCTCGCGGCCTTGTTGCAGGCGCGTGGCTATCGTGTCCGTATCCGGAAGTTCGATCCTTACCTCAATGTCGACCCGGGCACGATGTCGCCTTACCAGCATGGCGAGGTCTATGTGACCGACGACGGGGCGGAGACCGACCTCGATCTTGGCCACTATGAGCGCTTCACGGGCGTCGCGGCGCGGCAGAGCGACAATGTCACGTCGGGCCGCATCTATCAGCAGATCATCACCAAGGACGCCGCGCGACTATCTGGGTGCGACGGTCCAGGTCGTCCCGCACGTGACCGACGCGATCAAGGCCTTCGCGCGCGCCGACATCGACGACCTCGATTTCGTGCTGTGCGAGATCGGCGGTACCGTCGGCGACATCGAATCGCTTCCGTTCATCGAGGCGATCCGTCAGCTGAGGAACGAGGAAGGCCGCGACAAGACGTTGTCGGTTCATGTGACGCTGGTGCCGTACATCGCCGCCGCGGGCGAGCTCAAGACCAAGCCGACGCAGCACAGCGTACGCGAACTCGCCTCGCTGGGGGTGCAGCCCGACATATTGCTCTGCCGCTGCGAAAAGCCGCTGCCCGAGGGCGAGCGCGCGAAGATCGCGCAATTCTGCAACGTGCGCAAGGAAGCGGTGATTCCGGCGCTCGATGCCGACAGCATCTATTCGGTGCCCGTCCAATATCATGGCGAAGGGCTCGACAGCGAAGTCCTGCACGCGTTCGGCATCCACGACGCGCCCGAGCCCGACCTGACGCGCTGGTACGACATCATGGACCGCAAGCAGCACCCCGAGGGTGAGGTGACGATCGGCGTCGTCGGCAAATATGTCTCGCTGCCGGATGCCTATAAGTCGCTCAACGAAGCGCTGGTGCACGGCGGCATGGCGAACCGGGTCAAGGTCAACATCCGCTGGCTCGACGCCGAAATGTTCGAGAATGACGGCAATCTCGCCGAGAATCTCGAGCCGATGCACGGCATATTGGTGCCCGGCGGCTTTGGCGAGCGCGGATCCGAGGGCAAAATCGCGAGCGTGCAGTTCGCGCGCGAGCGCAATGTGCCCTTCTTCGGCATCTGCCTCGGCATGCAGATGGCGTGCATCGAGGGGGCGCGGAACACCAGCGGGATCAAGGACGCGTCGAGCACCGAGTTCGGCAAGACCGACGAGCCCGTCGTTGGCATGATCACCGAATGGATGAGCGCCGAGGGGCTGCAGCAGCGCGGCGCCGACACCGACCTTGGCGGGACGATGCGGCTGGGCGCCTATGAGGCGAAGCTGTCGCCGAACAGCCATGTCGCGACAATCTATGGCGCCAAAGACATCAGCGAGCGCCACCGCCACCGCTACGAGGTCAACGGCGCCTATCGCGAGAGCCTGGAAAAGGGCGGGCTGGTCTTTTCGGGCATGTCGCCCGACGGCATGCTACCGGAAATCGTTGAGCGCCCGGACCATCCGTGGTTTATCGGGGTGCAGTTCCACCCGGAACTGAAGTCGAAGCCGTTCGAACCGCATCCGCTGTTCGCCGGCTTCATCGAAGCGGCGGTGAAACAGAGCCGACTCGTCTAAGGGCAGAAAAGGGGTGCCGGGGCATGGATCACGCGAAACTCGCTGAGTTACAAGGTCCCGACAGTATCTTTTCCGGCCTTTCGGTCGAGGATTGGGCCGACATTGCAAGCCGCGCGGTGCAGATCAACTTCGTCAAGGGCAAGGAGTTGCTCGTCCAGGGCGATCCCGGCGACATGATGCTGATTCTGACCGAAGGCAGCGCGCGCGTGTCGATGCTGACCGCCGGCGGGCGCGAGATCGTGCTTGCCTATGCCGAGCCCGGTGCGGTGCTGGGCGAGATTGCGCTGCTCGACGGCGGCGAACGTACGGCGTCGGTCACCGCGACCAGCGCGGGTAGTGCGCTTCAACTCGGGCGCAATGCGCTCAAGGATTTCGCCGCGAGCCATCCCGAATTCACCTGGTCGCTGATGCAGCAGCTCGCGCGGCGGCTGCGCACCGCCGACCAGACGATCGAAAGCGACCGCGCCTATGCGTCGGGGCCGAGGCTTGCGCGTTATCTCAAGCGCCTGATTCGCAAGGATGTCGAGGCGACGCACCGCGTTGAATTGAGCCAGACCGAATTGGGTAACTTCGCGGGCATGAGCCGCGAGCATATCAATCGGCAATTGCGAAGCTGGGAGGAATCGGGCGTGATCTCGCTCGAGCAGGGGCGGGTACGCGTGCTCGATACCGATATGCTCGAGGATATCAGCGAGAGCGAAGGGTAGCGGTGGACTGGCCGGTTGCGGCCGGTTGCGGACGTAGATATCCTCCCTGTGGCGAAGCCATGGGGAGGTGGCAGCGCGAAGCGCTGACGGAGGGGCGATGG
>JACDQN010000159.1 GCA_015657575.1 Sphingopyxis sp. | reverse complement strand
TCCTTGATCAGTCCGGGGGACTGATCAACCTGATGCTCCCCTCCCGCAAGCGGGAGGGGAGATCAACGTCCGCTTCCCACCCCTTAGCCGCCGGCTCTATCCCTCCCACGCCGCGATTGTCGTGCGGTGGAGCAGGCGGTCGTGGCCGTCGTAGCGGCCGGTCGCGCGGTGGAGGAGCGAGCGGTTGTCCCACATGACGAGCATGTCGGGTTCCCATGCGTGGCTGTACCGGAATTCCTCGCGGCCCTGCCATTGGATGAGCTCATAGAGGAGCGGCAGGCCCTCGGCATCGTCGAGCCCATCGAAACCGATGATATAGCCCGCGCAGCCGAACAGGCCCTTGCGACCGGTTTCGGGGTGCGCGCGAACGAACGGATGAAGCTGCGTTTCGAGCGCCTCCTCGTCCGAGCGGATATCCATGCTGCGCCCTTTGTCGTTGGCACCGTACATGCCCGAGGGCGCATAACCGGCTCGGGCGCTGTGGATCGCCTGCAGCCCCTCGACGCGCGCGCGCAGCTCGGCGGGCATCGCATCGAGCGCGGCGTGCTGGTTTGAAAATTCGGTATTACCGCCCACCGGCGGAATGGTGATGCCGAAAAGGCAGGTGCCCGCGGGCGGGCGTTCCTGGAAACTCCAGTCGCTGTGCCAGTTTTCGGCGAAGAGCGGCGCGGTCTCGTCCGCCTTGCGCTTTACTGCGATGATATGGTCATGGCCGGGAATCGGGCGAATGAAGGGATCGTCGCCGAAGCCACCGAAATATTGCGTGAAGCGTTCGAGGTCGTCCGCGTTCATCTTCTGGTCGGGGAAGGCGAGAATGTGATGATCGAGCCATGCGGTGCGGATGTCGGCGACGGTTCCGGCATCGAGCGGCTGCGTTAGATCGACGCCCGTGACACGGGCGCCGCACGCCTGCCCGCTGGGGGTGATGGTGAGTGTCATGGGCCGATGCTGCGCCCGTCGGCGGACGTCGTCAATCGGACGATTTTTGCGCGCGATGTCACATCCCGGCGCGCCGTCTCGTCAACATATCGATCGCCGCCCGTCGCGCGGCCGATGAAGAGGAACTGCCATGACTCGATTGAACTGGATCCACGTCGCTCCCGAAGGCGCAAAGGCGCTGTTCGGCGTGCATCATTATGCGACCAAAAGCACCAATCTGCCCGAAGAACTCGTTCACCTCATCTTCCTGCGCGTGTCGCAGATCAATGGCTGCGCCCATTGCATCGATCTGCACACGCGTGATCTGTTGAAAACGATGGCTGTCGACAAGGTCGCCCTGGTTCCGGTGTGGCGCGAGGTGCCGCAGTTGTTCAGCGATCAATATCGCGCCGCGCTCGATTGGGCCGAAGAGGTCACCAATCTGAGCACGACGCATGCGTCCGACGAGGCCTATGCCGCGGCCGCCAAGGCTTTCGAGCCCAAGGACCTCGTCGACCTGACGATCGTCATCGCTGCGATGAACGCATTCAACCGGCTGGGTGCGCCGTTCCGCTTGCCGGTCGCTGCCAAACCCTGAGGGGCCGACGGGGCTGACGCGCGGCCAGCGGCCCCAAAAGACCGACGAAGCGAAGGTGTGCGGAATGGAGAGCGGGCGCAGTTCAGCCGGGCGCCATGTTTCGATTCCTAATCTTGCTTACGGGGACCAAGATGGAGAAAGCAGATGTTCCTGTTCAAGAAACTGGCGTTGACGGCGCTGATCGGCGCCAGCGCGCTTGCCGCGATGCCCGTCGAAGCCGATGCGCGTGACCGGCATCACCGCCATGGCCATTACGGCCACCGCGACTATGACCGCTACAGCGATTACCGGCGCGACTACAGGCGCGATTATCGCCGCGATTATCGGCGCAGCGACTATCGCGACCGCCGCTATTATTGCCGGCGCGGCAGCGGAACGACGGGGTTGATCGTCGGGGGCGCCGCGGGCGCGTTGCTCGGCCGCGAGGTCGATCGTTATGGCGACCGCGTTCCGGGTACGATCATCGGCGGCGCCGCTGGTGCACTGATCGGACGCGAAATCGATCGCGGCGGCCGTCGCTGCTGATCGGGCGAATGGTTCGGTCGATACTGCGCCGCGCGGGCCAAGGTTCGCTCCGGCACGGTGTCGATCGTTACCAGCGCGATTGCGGTCTCCGGATGGAAGGGTAAAGTGGTCGTCCCGGCAGGGTCGCCCTGCCGCCCCTTTGGAGGTCGCAAATGAAAAGTCTGATGAAATTCGCGATGGGCGCGATTGTGGTCCTGTCGCTGGCCGCCTTGCCCGCCTCGGGCATCGCCGCGCTTCAGAAAGGCGCAAAGGCGCCGGATTTCACGCTGACCGCCGCGCAGGGCGGCAAGGAGTTCAGCCTTTCGCTGAAGCAGACGCTGCGGGGCGGGCCGGTCGTGCTCTATTTCTTCCCCGCCGCCTTTACGGCCGGCTGCACGGTGGAGGCGCATCTGTTCGCCGAGGCGAGCGACGACTTCAACCGGCAGGGCGCGCGTGTGATCGGGGTGACCGCGGGCAATATCGACCGCGTCGCCGAGTTTTCGAAGTCGGAATGCCGCGACAAGTTCGCCGTGGCGGCCGATCCGGGCGCAAAGATCGCGGCGAAATATGATTCGACGATGCAGCGGCCCGACGGGACGATGCTGTCGAACCGGACATCCTATGTCATCGCCCCCGACGGTACGATCCTGCTCAGCTACACCGACCCCAAGCCGCAGGCGCATATCGAAAAGACGATGGCGGCGGTACGCGCGTGGAACGCCCGGCGGCGCTGATCGCGGCGGGTTCCGCGTTCGGCCCTAGGCCGGCGCGCGAGATCAGTTCGCCAGCCACCAGATGATGGCTCCGATCCCGGCCAGGACGACCGCAATCAGCAGAAAGGGAAAGCCGCCGGTCGACGCGGCAAGCCGCGGCGCCATGGAGGCGGGGTCGTCATGGTAGGGAAGCCCGGCAGGGTCGAACGGGTCGACGCTGTCTTCGTCCGTCGAGATACGCCAATTCGGGTCTGGTGGTTTGGCCATGAAGCGATAGATAAAAGAAATGGCCGACGATGCAACGCCGCTGGCGACCCTCGAAAAGCTCGACGAAGCGGTGCTCGCCGAAGTCGTTCGCGAGGGCGAATTGCTCGTTGCCAGCCAGTTCCAGTCGAGCTTTGCGGCCGACCAGCGCGCGCTGACGCTCGCCGGGATCGCGCTGACGGTGGCGACGGCGCTGCTCGGGCTGCTGATCGCCGAGCGATTGCCGACGACGATCATCGCCGAGGCGCCGCTGCGGTTGATCGCGCTGCTCGTCGCGCTCGCGTTGATCGGCGGCGCGATGGCGGCGGTGCATGCAGCCTTGCCCGCGCGTTTCTTCTTTCCCGGCAACGAACCGCGCAACTGGCTGCCCGAGCATTGGAGCGAGTCGCAGCGGCGACGCTACGACCTGCCGACGGCGCGGATCGAGCAGGCCGAAGCGCTGCAGCATGTCATCGACGCCAACCGCGCGATCGCGGCGCGGCAGGCGCTCTGGATCCGGCGGTCGGTGCTCTGGTGTTTCGGCGCGCTGATCAGCGGGCTGCTGGCGACGGTCGCGCTCTACCTCTTCTCGCTGCGCTGAGGTCGGTCAGTCCCGCCGCTGCAGGCTGACGACCGCATGGATCGGCAGCTCGGCGTAGATATGCGGGAAGAGATCGCCGCCACGCGCGGGTTCCCAGCGGATGGCATCGCCGAGGCAGGCGAGGTCCACCTCGGCGATCATCAGGCCGCTTTGGCCGGCGAAATATTTGGCGATCGTCGCCTCGAGCTGCTCCGCGGTCGACAGGTGAATATAGCCGTCGGCGATATCCACCGGCGCGCCGCGGAACACGCGTTCGCGCTCAAAATCGGCCCATTGCTGTGCGGTCAGCACCTTGAAGGCCGTTTTCGCGGTCATTCCGAGGGGGTTTCCGTCACCGGCGTTTCGGCCGCGGTTTCGGCGCTCTCCGCTTCGTCCTCTTCGCTATCCTCGATCAGCGCCGCCGACACGACATGCTCGTCCTTGGCGACGTCGAACAGGCGCACGCCCGCCGAACCGCGGCCGATGACGCGCATCGAATCGAGTCCCATACGGATCAGCTTCGCCTGATCGGTGACCAGCATCAACTGGTGCACCTTGGTGGCGGGGAAGCTCGCGACGACCGGACCGTTGCGGCCGATATTGTCGATGTTGGTGATCCCCTGGCCGCCGCGACCGGTGCGGCGATATTCATAAGCGGAGGAGAGTTTGCCATAGCCGTTGGCGCAGACGGTCAGGATGAACTCCTCGCGCGCGGCGAGTTCTTCCATGCGGTCGGCGGGCAGCGTCGGTTCGTTCTCATTGTCTTTCCACGGCGCGGCGCGGAGATAGGCTTCGCGTTCCTCGCTGCTCGTGCCGACCTTGTGGAGGATCGAGAGCGAGATGACCTCGTCGCCGTCGGCAAGGCGCATGCCCCGGACACCGGTCGAATTGCGGCTCTGGAATTCGCGAACATCGTCGCCGGCGAAGCGGATCGCCTTGCCCTGGCGCGTCGCGAGCAGCACATCGTCGCTTTCGTCGAGCAGCGCGACGCCGATTAGGCGGTCGTCCTCATCCTCGCCCTCGAACTTCATGGCGATCTTACCGTTCGAGGGGATGTTGGTGAAGGCGTCCATGCTGTTACGACGCACATTGCCCTTCGCGGTTGCGAACATGACGTGGAGCTTGCCCCATTCGCCTTCGTCCTCGGGAAGCGGGAGCACGGTCGAGATCGTCTCGCCCTGCGCCAGCGGCAGCAGGTTGATCATCGGGCGCCCGCGCGTCGCGGGCCCGCCCTCGGGCAGGCGCCACACCTTCATGCGGTAGACCTTGCCCGCGGTCGAGAAGAAGAGCACCGGTGTATGCGTCGAGGTGACGAACAGATTGGTGACGACGTCCTCGTCCTTGGTCGCCATGCCGGCGCGGCCCTTGCCGCCGCGGCGCTGGGCGCGGAAGGTTTCGAGCGGGGTGCGCTTGATATAGCCGTCGAGGGTGACGGTGACGACCATCTCCTCGCGCTCGATCAGATCCTCGTCGTCGATGCCGTCGGCGGCGGGGGCGACGAGCGTCTTGCGCGGCGTCGCGAATTCGTCGCGCACCGCGACCAGCTCTTCGCGCATCACGCCATAAAGTTTGACGCGGTCGGCGAGGATCGAAAGCAGTTCCTCAATCTCGGTCGCCAACTCACCCAGTTCCTTGCCGATTTCATCGCGGCCGAGCGCGGTGAGGCGGTGGAGGCGGAGGTCGAGGATCGCCTTTACCTGGATTTCGGATAGGCGGTAGGTGGCGCTTTCCTCCATCTCGCCCTCGATCGCTTCGACGAGGCGGATATAGGGGGCGATTTCGCCGATCGGCCATTCGCGGGCGAGCAGGGCTTCGCGTGCCGCGGCGGGCGAGTTCGAGCCGCGGATGATGCGGACGACCTCGTCGAGATTGCTGACCGCGACGACGAGCCCGAGCAAGATGTGCGCGCGGTCGCGCGCCTTGGCGAGTTCGAACTTGCAGCGGCGGGTGATCACTTCCTCGCGGAAGCTGATGAAGGCCGAAAGAATCTCCTTCAGCCCGAGCATTTCGGGGCGGCCGCCGCGGATCGCGAGCATGTTGGCGGGGAAGCTCGACTGCGCCGGCGTGTGGCGCCACAGCTGGTTGAGCACGACCTCCGCGGTTGCATCGCGCTTCAGTTCGATGACGACGCGAACGCCCTCGCGGTTCGATTCGTCGCGGATGTCGGCGACGCCTTCGATGCGCTTGTCGCGCGCCGCCTCGGCGATCTTCTCGACGAGGCCCGACTTGCCGACCTGAAAAGGAATCGACGTTAAAACAATCGACTGGCGATCGTTCCTGCCTTCCTCGATCACATGCGTCGAGCGCATCATGATCGAGCCGCGGCCGGTCAAATAGGCGTTGCGGGCGCCGCCCTGGCCGAGCATCATCGCGCCGGTCGGGAAGTCGGGGCCGGGGACGATCGCCATCAGCTCTTCGAGCGTGATGTCGGCGCCGCCGGCAAGCTGGCGGTCGATCATCGCAAGCGTCGCATTGACGACTTCGCCGAGATTGTGCGGCGGGATATTGGTCGCCATGCCGACCGCGATGCCGCCCGCGCCGTTGACGAGCAGATTGGGGAAGCGCGCCGGGAGCACCGTCGGCTCCTCGCGGCTCGCGTCATAGTTGGGCTGGAAGTCGACGGTATCCTTGTCGAGATCGTTGAGCAGCACCATCGCCGTCTTGGCGAGGCGCGCTTCGGTGTAGCGCATCGAGGCCGGCGGATCAGGGTCCATCGAGCCGAAATTGCCCTGGCCGTCGATCAGCGGGACGCGGAGCGACCAGTCCTGCGTCATGCGCGCAAGCGCGTCGTAGATCGCGCTGTCGCCGTGCGGGTGATAGTTGCCCATGACGTCGCCGACGATCTTCGCCGATTTCTTGTACGGACGACCCGGGACGAAGCCGCCTTCCTGCGCCGCATAGAGGATGCGGCGGTGCACCGGTTTCAGGCCGTCGCGCACGTCGGGCAGCGCGCGGCTGACGATCACGCTCATCGCGTAATCGAGGTAG
>JACDQN010000158.1 GCA_015657575.1 Sphingopyxis sp. | reverse complement strand
TCATCCTCAACGACAACGACATGTCGATCGCGCCGCCGGTGGGCGGGCTGTCGGCGTACCTCGCCAAGCTGGTGTCGTCGCGGCCCTTCGTCGAGCTGCGCGAGATCGCACGGCGTTTCGCGCGCAAGCTGCCCGAGCCGCTGCACAAGGCCGCTCGCAAAACCGACGAGTTCGCGCGCGGCATGGCGATGGGGGGGACCCTGTTCGAGGAGCTCGGCTTTTATTATGTCGGGCCGATCGACGGGCATAATCTCGACCATCTGATCCCGGTGCTCGAAAATGTCCGCGACAGCGAACATGGCCCGGTGCTGATCCATGCGGTGACGAAGAAGGGCAAGGGCTATGCCCCGGCCGAGGCCGCCGCCGACAAATATCATGGCGTGCAGAAATTCGACGTCATTACGGGCGTGCAGGCCAAGGCGCCGCCGGGACCGCCGCAATATCAGAATGTGTTCGGCGAAACGCTGGCGAAGCTTGCGGAGACCGACAAGCGTATCGTCGCGATCACCGCGGCGATGCCGTCGGGGACCGGGGTCGACAAATTCGCGAAGGCGCATCCGGAACGGAGCTTCGACGTCGGGATCGCCGAGCAGCATGCGGTGACCTTCGCGGCCGGGCTCGCGGCGCAGGGGATGCGGCCGTTCGCGGCGATCTATTCGACCTTCCTCCAGCGCGCCTATGACCAGGTCGTGCACGACGTCGCGATCCAGAATCTGCCGGTGCGCTTTGCGATCGACGCGCGGGGCTGGTCGGCGCCGACGGATCGACGCATGCGGGCTCGTTCGACGTCACCTATCTGGCGACCTTGCCGAACATGGTGGTGATGGCGGCGGCCGACGAGGCCGAACTGGTGCATATGACGTACACGGCGGCCGAATATGACGACGGCCCGATCGCCTTCCGCTATCCGCGCGGGAATGGTACCGGCGTGCCGCTGCCGGAGGTTCCGCAGAAGCTGGAGATCGGCAAGGGCCGCGTCGTGCGCGCGGGCAAGACCGTCGCGATCTTCTCGCTCGGCACGCGTCTCGCCGAGGCGTCGAAGGCCGCCGACATATTGGAAGCGCGCGGGCTGTCGACGAGCGTGATCGACCTGCGCTTTGCGAAGCCGCTCGACGAGGACCTGATCCGCAAGACGCTCGCCGCGCATGAGGTGTGCGTGACGATCGAGGAAGGCAGCATCGGCGGGCTTGGCGCGCATGTGCTGACGCTGGCGAGCGACGAGGGATTGATCGACGCGGGACTGAAGCTGCGCACGATGCGGCTGCCCGACGTGTTCCAGGATCAGGACAAGCCCGAACTCCAGTACGATCAGGCGGGGCTCAACGCGCCGCAGATCGTCGATTGCGTGCTGAAGGCGCTGCGCCACAACAGCGCGGGTGTCGAGGAAGCGGGCGTCCGGGCCTAGCGATAGACCTTGCGGCGGTGACCGACGGCGATGACGATGATGACCATGCGGCCATCCTCGATCCTTGCGATCACCCGATAGTCGCCGATACGATAGCGCCAATGGCCGGCATAATCACCGACCAGCGCATGGCCGCGTTGGCGCGGATCGTCGAGCGCGGCAATTTGCCGCAGGGTTTTGACGATCCGCTGCTGATCGACCTTGCTCAGCCCGTCAAAATTCCTGTCGGCGCGTTTTGAGAATTCAATCTTCCAGATCAAGACGGCGGATCACTTCTTCGATCGGGACATTCTGTGCCGGGTCATAATCCGCCAGCGCCTCTTCGAGCAGTGCATAGTCCTCCAACTCGTCGATATATTCCTCGATCGCCTTGCGTGCGAGGGCGGTCTTGGTGCGACCCGATCGCTTGGCAGCGATGGCAAGTCGTTCTTCCAGTTCCTTGTCGAGGCGAATGGCGAGCATGGCGGATATCCTTTGCTATACATGTATAGCATAACCGGCCTGCGGCAAGATAGTCGCCTTTTCAGAGCGAGCCGCAATGGACATTCGCCCCGAAGCCGTGGATGAAGATCATCGCGCAAGAAGGGGTGAGGCTCATGAACTTCTTCAACCTCCTGCAATCGCTCGACGAGCTTTTGTACGAGGTGATGTCGTGGCTGATCTTCTATCCGATCACCTTGTGGCGTACGCTGGCGCGGCCGCTGAAGATGATGGATTATTCCGACGTTGAACAGGGCGACGCGTCCGACCAGCAATATACCGACACGCTGTCGCCGCCGCTGTTCCTGCTCCTGTCGCTGATCCTTGTCCATGCGGCCGAGATCGCGCTGGTCGGCAATGACGCAGTGGTCGCGAGCAAGGTCGGGCTGTCGGCGCTGGTCAGCAACAACACCGACCTGATCATCCTGCGCATCGTCAGCTACAGCCTGTTTCCGGTGATGATGGCGACGCGTATGGTGCGGGCACGCAAGCTGCGAGTCGACCGCGATACGCTGCGCGCGCCCTTTTACAGCCAATGCTATGTCGCCGCGGTGCTTTCGATCCTGCTCGGGAGCGCGGAGATATTGATCAAGCTTGCGCACGACTGGTCGGTGCTCTCGGGCGGGGCGCTCGGGCTGTTCGCGCTGCTCTGGTTCGGCTTCCTGCAAACCGCATGGTTCAATCAGCATCTGAAATGCGGACAGCTGAAGGCGTTCGGCCATGCGTCGCGCGCGATGGTCGAAAGCCTGGTGGTGGTGCTGTTGTTGTCGAGCCTGTTCAATTAATCGGCTGATTCTCGCGCTTTTCCGTGTGCGAAAGCTGCCATCTTCGTGTCTTTGTGTGAGATTCCAAGGACGCGCGATCCTTCAAAATCACACAAAGACACGAAGACGTTCGGCCTTCGGGCTCGCGCGGCGTGCCGGAACGGGCGCTGGCCACATGAAAAGGGCGGCCGAGGCCGCCCGATTTCTTCGGCTTATAAGGGTTTATGCGCTGGGGATCGAGGCGGTCGCGTCGCGGCCGTCACCCTCGGGTGCGGCGATGATTTCGCGCACCGTCAGGCCCTTGTCGACGACCTGCGTGTCGGGGCTGCCGACCTGGCTGCGGATGCCGGGGTGCGCGCGCGCGCGGCGCGTGCCGACTG
>JACDQN010000157.1 GCA_015657575.1 Sphingopyxis sp. | reverse complement strand
GCCTCAGACGCCGCTTCAGGCCGAGAGCCCCCTCCGTCAGCGCTTCGCGCTGCCACCTCTCCATGCCTGCGGCACAGGGAGGAGCTTTACGTCCGCAATCGGTCGGAAGCCGACACCGCCGCCGCCATCATAGCGCAATCAGTTCCGCAACCGGTCGATCGCCTGCGCCAGCGCGACATAAAGCTTGCCGATATCCGACGACAGCAGGGTGACGCTGATCGCCGACCCGTCGCGCGCGCCGATCAGCAGGCGCAGCATCGCTTCGAAATCGTGGATGAACTGGTTTACCGAGGCGTGGAACATGTCGTCGGCCTGATAGAGACGCAGGATTTCCTTCGCCTCGCTATTCTCGATCAGCTTGACCGCGCGCCGTGCAAAGACACCGCGATCCCCCTTGAGATAGGCGTCCCAGGCAGTGTCGCTGACTTCGTTCGACAGGATTTTGGTAACGTCGATCGCGGTCGATTTCAGCGCTTCGGTGAGCACGCCGACCTGCTTGGCGAGCGAATCGCGGCCCGAGGCGGCGATCGCCTGTTCGGCTTCGAGCGCCCGCTGCTCGACGCTCGCGCTCGTGTCCATGATCGTGATCAGCTGACGCATCAGCCGGTCGGCCGCGCCGTTCGCCGCCTCGACCGCGCGCTGCGACGCGTCCTCGATCGCGTTCATCTGCGCCATGATCTCGGTCTTGAACGCGGCGTCGATCGCCTCGCTGGCGGTCGCCTGCATCGCCTCGCGCGCGCCCGCAACGAGCGCGTCGAGCGTCTGGCGGGCTTCGTTCGCGGCGGCGTCGGCGGTGCTGCGCACGTCGCCCAGCGTCGCGATCATCCGCGCGCCGCCCTGTTCGGCGAATTCGTCGGCGCCCGTGCGCAGCTTGGCGAGCGCCGCATCGGCGTCGGCGAGCGACGCGCTGACCCGCTCGGCGAGCGCCTGCTGCTTTTCGGCGTGGGCCGCCATCTGCGCTTCGTTCGTCTGCAGCGTCGCCTTGACCGCGTTGACGTGCGACAGCGTCGATTGCGCGACCAGTTCGGACGCCTCGAGCATCGGCTTCATCTGCGCCAGCGTCGAATGCGTCGCCTTGCCGTGCGAGGACATGCGTTCGAGCGCTAGCGGCAGCGTTTCGTCGAGTTCGCGCGTCACCGCGTCGAGCGCGAGGAGCAGCGATTCGGCGTGGCCGATCAACTGCTGCGCCGATCCGTTGCCGCTTGTGACCTGGTCCATAAAGGCCGACAGCTGGGCTTTGGTGTCGTCGATCGAGCGGCCGATGACGCCCGTGCTGGCCGAGACCGAGACGTCGAGCACTTCGAGTTGCTGCGCGACCGCCGCGACATGTTCGGCGATACGCGAAGCGAGTTCGTCGCCCGTTTCGCTGTGCGCGGCGAGTTGCGATCCGATTTCATCGCCCGCATCGCGCGCGGCGGCGAGCCGGCTGTCGAGCTGCGTCGCCGCGGCATCGACGCGGTCGCGGAACTGCTGCCAGCTTTTGTCCATCTGCGCGCCGAGCTTTTCGACCGTCGCGGTCATCGTGTCGCGCGCGCTCGCGGCGTTTTGGGTGATGCGGCCGAGCGCGGTGTCATGCGCCTCGGTCACCTGCGCTGCCACAGCGAGCAGGCCGCTTTCGACCTGCTTGGTCTGCTCCTGCAGCGCGCCGATCGCCTCGTGCAGCCCCGCAGCCGAGCTTTCGCCCGTTTGCGCGGCTTTCGTCGCCTCTTCGGCAAGCGCGGCGAGTCGGGCTTCGAGATTGGCGCCCTGCTGGTGCGCGACCAGCCCCGCTTCGCGGAAATTGACCGCGAGCCGCTGCGCGACATCGTCGATCCGCGGCAGTCCGGCGAGCAGGCCGTCCATGCGTTGCAGTGCGACATCGCCCGAGCGCGCAAGCTGGTCGTGCGCATTGGCGATGACCGATGCGTTGCCGGCCAGCTTGTCGCTGCTGTCGTTGAGCCGCGTTACGGTATCGGCCCCCATCTGCTGAACGAGCATCGCCTGTTCGGCGAGTTGCTTGTGCGCATCGGCAAGGTGGAGGCCCAGCGAATGCATCGACTGGTTCAGCGCAAGATTTTCCGCGCGCAATGCCGCAGCAACCCGTGCGAAGCGCGCCTGTTCCGACCGGCTCGAACGCAGCAGCGCCATCCAGGTCACCGCGAGCAGGGTCAGCGGCATCGCGATCGTGGCGATCAGCGCGGGCCATTCGCCCGTCGCGGGCGCGCGCACGAAACCACCGGTGCCGGCGAACAGGGCAAAAATGGTCCAGACGACGGCAAGCAGGATCAGCAGCACCGGCGCCGTGCGATCGCGCCAGGTCGAGGCCGGGCTGGCGACATCGATTTCCTCATCGGGCGCGGCAAGCGCCGACATGTCGAGCCAGTCGCGTTCGACCGGAGGCGATGCTGTTTCGCCCGCGCGCTCTGCCCCGGGCACGCCGGCATCGACCGGCGCCTGGCTGTCCGCATCCTGGTTTGTCGCGGAATCCCGCCACAATCCGACGATCTTCTTATCCCCCGTCATGGGCCTATAGTAGCACCAAATGGCCGTCTTGAAACGGAAACTTAACGACAAACGCGCTAAGCTGTGGAATGTCTTTCGATAGTGGCCCCCTTGACCGGTATCTGAGTTCCGCAATCGGAGACGATCCGGCGATCGCAGCCGATCTGCGCGCCGCCCTTGCCGAAAGCGCGCGCGACCTTACCGATCTGATGCGGCGCGCGCGGTGCGATGCCAATTGGCATGTCGCGGCGGAACGGCTGAAGAGCCTTGCTGCGACCTTCGGCATCATCCCGCTGATCCAGCTTGCGGAAGAGGCGATGGCCGCGCGCCGGGCGATCCAGCGGTGTTGCGCGAGATCAACCGAACGATCGAAGAGCTGGTCTGAGCCCTCTCCGGCTCGGCTCGGGTTCAATTTCGGTTCAGCCCGCCGCGGGCATAGCAAATATCGATCCCGGCCGTCTTGCCATGGCAACGCTTCGGGTTTAGCCGCGTATTGACCGCGGCTGAGCCCCCGCTTGCGTCATGGCAAGGCGGCCGTTTCTGAGGAGAGATTTCGATGTTTACGCGTTTTCGCTCGATGCCCGCGACGGCGATGGCCGCCGTGCTGGGCTGCGCGCTGATGGCGACGACGGCGCCGGCTATGGCCCAGGACAAGCCCAAGAAGGAAAAGCCCAAGAAGGGCGAGGAAAAGAAGGGCTCGACGATCGCCGCGAGCAAGGGTTTCGGCCCATCGGTAAAGAAGATGCTCGACGCATCGAACGCCAAGGACGCCGCGGCGCTTCAGGCAGCGTTGACCGAGGGTGAGGGCACCGCGAGCACCAACGAAGACCGCTATTGGCTCGCTTTCTACCAGCTCCAGCTCGGCATCCTGAACAAAGATCAGGCGCTGCAGGGCAAGGGCCTCGACGCCATGCTCGCCTCGGGCATTACGCCGCCCGAAAGCCTGGCGCCCTACAATTATTTCTCGGGTAATTTCGCCTATGGCGCCAAGGATTATGCCAAGGCCGTCCAGCGGCTCGAAGCCGCGAAGGCGGCGGGGTCGACCGAATCGAATATCGATCTGCTGCTGATGGACAGCTATCTGAAGCAGGGTCAGGTCGATCAGGGAATCGCCATCGCAAAGGCCGCGATCGAAGCCGATCGCGCTGCCGGGCGGCGCCCGTCGGACGAGCTCTATGTGCGCCCGATCCAGGCGCTGCAGGCCGCGAAGCGCAACAATGAGGTCCTCGACCTGATGACGCTGCGCATGCGTGACTACAACCAGCCGCAGGTGTGGCGCCAAACGCTGTTCATCGTGCTGCAGCAGAATCCGGACAAGGAAATTGGCCTCGACATCCTGCGCCTGATGCGCGCGACCGGCGCAATGCTGCAACGCCCCGAATATGAGGAATATGCCCAGCTGGCGACCGAAGCGGCGCTGCCCGGCGAAGTCGTCAAGCTGATCGGCGAAGGCCGCGCCAAGAAGGTGATCCCGACCCCCGACGCAAAGCTCGACGCGACCGAAAAATCGCAGAAGGAGCGTATCGGCGACGAAGAATCGACGCTGACCGCCTATGCCAAGCGCCCTTCGACGCTGTCGAATCCCAAGGTTGCCGGCGCTACCGGCGATGCGATGGTCGGTTACGGCCGCTATGCCGACGCGGTGCCGCTTTACGACGCGGCGATCGCGGCGGGCGGCGACAAGGAGCTGTGGACGTATCGCAAGGGCGTCGCGCAGGCGCTGGCCGGCGACAATGCCGCTGCGAAGGCCAGCTTCGCGCAGGTCACCGGGTCGCGCAAGCGCCTTGCCGATCTGTGGGTCGTCAAGATCGACAACCCCGCGTCGGCACCCGCCGCAGCTCCGTCGGCGGGCTGACCGGTTTCGCCATCAAAAAAAAGGGCGCCGGCTCGCTGTCGGCTGCCTTTTTTTGGCTGTTATATCCCTTGCAAACCCAAATGCGGTGTCCGCTTTGAGGTGGGAAGCGGACGTAGAGCCCTCTCCCCTTCAGGGAGAGG
>JACDQN010000156.1 GCA_015657575.1 Sphingopyxis sp. | reverse complement strand
CGGCGAACTTGTTCCACGGGCAGACGGCGAGGCAATCGTCGCAGCCATAGACGCGGTTGCCGATGCCGCGCCGTAGATCCTCGGGGATTGGCCCGTCATGCTCGATCGTGAGATAGGAGACGCAGCGCCGCGCATCGAGCCGGTAAGGCGCGGGAAAAGCCGCGGTCGGGCACGCATCCTGACATGCCCGGCAGCTGCCGCACGTATCGCGCCCCGGCTGCGACGGCGTGAGCTCGAGCGTCGTATAGATTGCCCCCAGGAACAGCCAGCTGCCATGGTCGCGGCTGACGAGATTGGTGTGCTTGCCTTGCCAACCGAGCCCCGCAGCCGCCGACAGCGGCTTTTCCATCACCGGCGCGGTATCGACGAACACCTTGACCTCGGCGCCCTGCGCTTCCGACACCAGCCAGCGCGCCGTAGCCTTCAGCGCTTTCTTGACGACGTCATGATAATCGCCGCCCTGCGCATAGACCGAGATGCGCCCGCGGTCGGGATGGTCCGCGAGCGCCAGCGGATCGGCGGCAGGCGCATAGCTCATGCCGAGTGCGATCACCGACCTCACCTCGGGCCACAGCCCCTGCGGCGATCCGCGCTGCCCCGCGCGGCTTTCCATCCAGATCATATCGCCGTGGCACCCTTCGGCGAGCCAGGCGTTCAGCCGCTCGGCGGTGCGCGGCGTGGCATCGGCGCGCGCGATCCCGAACGCGACGAAGCCATGCGCGCGCGCGGTCGCCTCCAGGCGTTCTTCCAGTGGCAAGGCTTCCGCAACCATTGCGCCCCTATACGACAGCCTGCTCCGCGTGCCATAGTCGCGTCATACAGCATTGATCAGGGACCCGAATTTGACCGCACTCACCGTCGAGGCCCAGGACCTCACCAAATATTTCGGCAATTTCAAAGCGGTCGATCATGTCTCGCTCGAGGTTCCGACCGGCAGCATCTATGGTGTGCTTGGCCCCAATGGTGCGGGCAAGACGACCAGCCTGCGCATGACGCTCGGCATCATCGACCCCGACGAGGGGTCGAGCCGGCTGTTCGGCGGCCAGCGTCCGCAATCGGTGCGCCACCGCATCGGCTACCTCCCCGAAGAGCGCGGCCTCTATCCGGGCATGAAGGCGCGCGAGGCGATCGCCTTCATGGGCGCGCTGCGCGGGCTCGACTGGAGCGAGGGGCGCCGCCGCGCCGAAATCTTCATGACCGAGCTCGGGCTCGAACGCGTGATCGACGAAAAGATCCGCAAGATGTCGAAGGGCATGGCACAGATGATCCAGCTGATCGGCTCGATCGTCCACGCCCCCGACCTCATCGTCCTCGACGAACCCTTTTCCGGGCTCGATCCGGTCAATCAGGAGCGGCTCGAAATGCTCGTCCGGCGCGAGCGCGACCGCGGCGCCACCGTGCTTTTCTCGACCCATGTCATGGCGCATGCCGAGCGCCTCTGCGACCGGCTCGCGATCATCGCGCGCTCGCAGCGGCGCTTCGAGGGCACGGTCGACGAAGCGCGCGCGATGCTGCCGATGCAGGTGCGCTATACGCCGCGAGGGCTGGCCGATCCCGCTGCAATCGCCGCGATGCTGCCTTCCGGCGCCGAACCGCGCGGCGACGCCTGGCAATTCCCGATCGCCGATGCCGAGGTCGAGCCTCTCCTCGCGCGGATCACCGCAAGCGGGCACGGCGTCGCCGGCCTGTCGATCGTCCGCCCGGGGCTCCACGACGCCTTCGTCCATATCGTCCGCCAGGTCGACGCGGGGTTCGAGGCCGACGCCCGCGCCGACGCGATCGAGGAGGCCGCGCTGTGAGCCCCTTCCTCAAGACCTTGTTCGTCATCGCGCGCCGCGATTTCCTGTCGATCGTCGCGACCCCGACCTTCCTGCTCTTCTTGCTCGCCCCGCTTTTCATGATCGGCGTCGGTGCGATCGGGGGCGCGGGCGCGTCGCAGCTCGCCGACAGCGCGCGCGGCGCCGGGCGCATCGTCGCGCTCGTCGATGCCGGCGATATCGAGGCGCTGCGCGCCGCCGACCTGCGCCTGCGCGACGCCTTGCCGCGCCGCGAAAAGCCGGTGACGCTCGAAATCCGCCTTGCCACTCGGTCGGCCGACCCGCTTGCGATCACGCGCGAAAAGGGCAGCGACACCTATGCGGTGCTCAGCGGGCCCCTCGCCGCGCCGCGCATCGTCGAACAGGAAAAGGGCAGCAGCTCGGGCCGCTACCTCGTTCTGCTCGCGGGCGAGGTGTTGCGCGACCGCGCCGCCGGCCCGCTGCCGCCGGTCGAACCGCGCTTTGAAAGCATCGCCAATCAGGGCGCGAGCATCGCCGTTCAGCAATCGATGGGGTTCGGCGCGGTGTTCGCGATCTTCCTCCTCACCCTGCTCCTCGCCGGACAGGCCGTTGGCATGCTCGCAGAAGAAAAAGGCAATAAAGTCATAGAGATACTGGCAGCCGCGGTGCCGCTCGAAAGCGTCTTTCTCGGCAAATTGCTCGGCCTGCTCGGCGTCGCGATCCTGTTCATCGCCTTCTGGACCGCGATCGCGATCGGCGGCGGCCTCGTCGCCGCGACGCAGATCGACCCGGGGGCGATCGCCGCCGCCGGTGCCGCGGGCAAGTCCGCCGCGGCGCTTGTCTCGGCGCCCGCGACTGGTTGGCCCTTTTTCATCGGTATCGGCTTCGCTTATTTCGTCATGGCCTTCCTGCTCCTCGGCGCGGTCTTCCTCGGCGTCGGAGCGCAGGCGGGAACGGTGCGCGAGATCCAGATGCTCAGCCTGCCGATCACCATCTTCCAGGTCGCGATGTTCAGCCTCTCGGCTGCGGCGTCGAGCGCTCCGGGCAGCACGCTCGCCACCGTCGCGCAGATCTTCCCCCTTCTCCTCGCCGCTCGCGATGGCCGCGCGCGCCGCGACCGACGGCAATCACGCGATCCACCTGCTCGCGCTCGGCTGGCAGGCGATCTGGGTCGCACTTGTCGTCTATCTCTCGGTACGCCTGTTCCGCGCCGGCGTGCTCAGCGGCGGCAGCAGCTGGAAATTCTGGAAGCGCCGCGAACGCCCCGCCGCCTGACCGCGACGGCGCATCCCCACGTCATTGACAAAGCTGTCAACAGTGGCATTCTGCAACTGATCTGGCCGACGGCGGCAAGCGTCGCGGCGAGTCTCATTTGAGGAGGATGCCCGATGGCGACTGCAGCCGCGCCCCAGCCCGTCACCGACCGCTATGACATGAGCCCCGCCGCCCTCTATTCGGAGGATCGCTGGCAGCAACCCTTTGCCGAAATCCGCAAGCTCGGCGGCATCGTCAAATGCGAGGACAGCGTCCACGGCCCCTATTGGAATATCGCGAGCCATCAGGCGATCCAGCATGTCGAGGCGCTGCCCGACATCTACAGCTCGTCGTGGGAATATGGCGGCATCACCATCCTCGAACGCGACGAGGATGAGGATTTCCGCCTGCCGATGTTCATCGCGATGGACCGGCCGCAGCACACCGACCAGCGCCGCACCGTCGCCCCCGCCTTCACCCCGGCCGAAATGACGCGGCTCAGCGAAGATATCCGGAACCGCACCGGCGAAGTGCTCGACGGCCTGCCGTGGGGCGAGACGTTCGACTGGGTCGATCGCGTGTCGATGGAGCTGACGACGCAGATGCTCGCTTTACTCTTCGACTTCCCGTGGGAGGACCGGCGCAAGCTCACCGAATGGTCCGACTGGATGGGCGACGTCGAACTCGCGCAAAAGGTCGAGCTCAAGGAACAGCGGCGCGCCGTGCTCGAAGAGGCATTTGTCTATTTCCAGAAACTGTGGATGGAAAAGCTCAACCAGCCGCCGACGCCCGACCTGCTGTCGATGATGCTCCACAGCGAAGCGATGAGCAACATGGACAAGTACGAGTTCATCGGGAACCTCGTCCTGCTAATCGTCGGCGGCAACGACACGACGCGCAACACCATGTCGGGGCTCGCTTACGGTCTCGACAAATTCCCCGAACAGCGCGCAAAGCTCGAAGCCGATCCGTCGCTGATTCCCAACGCGGTGAGCGAGATCATCCGCTGGCAGACCCCGCTCGCGCATATGCGCCGCACCGCGCTCGAAGATACCGAGCTGTTCGGGCACCAGATCAAAAAGGGCGACAAGCTCATCCTCTGGTACATCTCGGCGAACCGCGACGAGAGCGTGTTCGACCATGGCGATGACATCGACCTGACGCGCGAAAACGCACGGCGCCACCTTTCCTTCGGTTATGGCGTCCACCGCTGCGTCGGCGCGCGCCTCGCCGAACTGCAGCTGCGCATCCTGCTTGAGGAAATGGCGGCGCGGCGGATGCGCGTCACGGTCGCGGGCAAAGCCGAGCGCGTCCACGCCTGTTTCGTCCACGGCTTCCGGACGCTGCCCGTCAGACTCGAGAAATATTGACGCGGGGGTGTAACCGCGCGCAGGCTGGCCGCGTATTCATGGGGTGAGGAACCCGAAGATGATCGAACGCCGTTACCTGCTGGCCGGACTCGCCCTGGGCGGCGCGATGATCGGCGCCCCGCTGCTGTTCGCCAAATCGTCTCGCCCGCAGGCACAACCCGGCTGGCGGCTGAGCGAGGCCGAATGGAAAAAGCGCCTGACCCCGCTACAATATCGCGTGCTGCGCGAAGCTGCGACCGAACGGCCTTACTCAAGCCCCCTCGACAAGGAGAAGCGCGCCGGCACCTTCCTGTGCGCAGGCTGCGCGCTGCCGCTCTATTCGAGCAAGACCAAATATGACAGCGGCACCGGCTGGCCCAGCTTCTGGACCCCGATCAAGGGCGGCATCGCTACCTCAACCGACTATGACCTCGGCTATCCGCGCACCGAGGTGCACTGCAAACGCTGCGGCGGCCACCTCGGCCATGTCTTCAACGACGGCCCGAAACCGACCGGCAAGCGCTATTGCATGAACGGCGCGGCGATGAGTTTTCGTCCGGCGTAGGACGTCTGGTTGCGGGTGGTTGCGGACATTGAAGGATTGAACTGATCTCCCCCTCCCGCTGCGGGAGGGGCAGCGAGACTTGGGCGCTTGCGCCCT